>JBOGIC010000824.1:0-4730 GCA_050744985.1 Acidimicrobiales bacterium | reverse complement strand
TCGTAGCCCGGCTGCGGTCCCGCCCTGTAGGCGCCGCCCGGCGCCGCGCCGCCGATGCGGCCGTTCGTGCCGCCGGGGAGGCGGCAACCGCGGCGCGCCGCGATGTCAGCAGCACTCTGGCCCGGGTCGACGCGGTCGATGGCCTCGACGAGGACGAGACGGCGGTGCTCAAGTCTCTCGGCATCCCGCTTGTCGACCCACCACCGGCCGAGCCGCTGCGCGCTGCCGTCGCCGAGGCTTTGCGGTCGCACCGCCGGCTGCCCAGGGTGGTGTCGGCGCTCGGACTGGTCGCCGACCTGTGTCTGCCGCGGTCCACTGCCGAGACGTTGGATGCCCTCGACCGGGCCGTCCCCGCCGGCGACGTGGAGCGTCCGGCGAACGTGCCATCGCTCGAGTCCGCGCTACGCGGCCTGACCGTGCGCCCGACCCTCGTCGGCATCGCCGCCGGTCTCATCGCAACGTTGGCGGCGCTGCCGCTCGTGGGGTCGGGCCGGTGGGCAGCGGTCCTGGGAGGTGTGCTCGCCGCTGCCGGCGTCGCCGCGGCGATGTACCGGTCCGCCCGGTACCGCGCGGTTTCGCGGTGGACGGTCCTGGCCGGCCTCGGGCCCGCTGCCGCCGCCGTTGAGGCCATGGAACGTGTGCTGACAGAAGTGGCGACCGACGACTGGGCCCGGGCCGACGCCCGCCGTCGCGTACGCTCATCGGCCCTATCCCTGGGCGACACCCTGGCGGGCGTCGGCCACCAGCTCGGGACGCTGGCGCCGTCCGTGCCCGACGCCCGCTGGACCGACCCGGAACGCGTCACGCCGTTGAGTGAGGTCTTCGTGGAGGACTACCTCTCGCTGATAGGCCGAGCGACGCTCGTCTGGCTCGATTGCGACCTTCACCGCCCCGAGGCTGCACCCGGGGCGGTCCTCGACTGGGTCGAGGAGGTCGTGCCCTCCTACCGGGCCCACATCGCCGCCAACGGGGTCCTGCGCCCACCCGACGGCTACGAATCGGACAGCCCGGCCCGGACCTTGCTCCGGAGCGCCGGCTGGCGGGCACACGCCGACGAGCTCCGGCACTGGCTTTCCACCCGGGCGATTGACCCGCTCCCCCAACTCTGCCGCCCCGAGGACCTGCGGCTACTGGAAGTGTCGTCGGACACCGCCGAGCTCGTCGCGTTCGCCCCCGACACCGCTTACCCGGGCGCGACGCCGGCACATGTCGTGCCTACCTACGGCCGCGACGTGGCCGGTGTCGTACGTCTGGTGCCTTTGCGGCCAACGGCCGTTGAACCGCTGCGCGCGGTGCCCGCCCTTCTCCGACCCGTCAGTGGCACAGCTGGGCCGCGGGAGCAGGATCGAGGCGGGCCCCCGAAGTAGCTCCCTCAGCGGCGAGGCAGCACGAACGCGATCAGGAACAGGATGAGGAAAAGCAGGATCAGGGTGAGGACGACATACTCCATGTGGCTCCTCCGACGGGAGCGTCTGGCCCGGTAGGCGTTGGTTGGCCCCGGTGCCTACCGGGTCGGCGCGTCCGAGTTGGTCTTGTGCTGGGGCTGGCGCGGCGCGAGCCCAGTGACCCTGTATGGCTTCCGCCGGTCAGCGAGCAGGCGGCAGTCAGCCTGGATCGCGGCCGAAGATCGGGATCATCGGCGCATCCGATGTCCATCCGGTGCCCAGACCAGATCCCGGGCTCAGGAAGGAGCTGCAGGTTGAGCCGGGCCGCGTGATCGCCTCGAGGTCATACCGGTGGGTGGCAACCGGTCAGGCGTTCGGCCAGGGCCTGCGCCATCGAGGCGGGGTCGGCGAGCCGCTTCGCGACGATCTCGGCGGCGAGCGGGCGGGGCAGGCATTCCGAGAACTTCAGCCCGTCGATGGCCTCGGCCGTGATCCATCCCGCGAGCTCAACCGACGCCGGCGCGGCCGAACCGACGAGGGCTGCGACGTCGGCGACGGTCGTGCCGGGGTCGACGGCGACGGTCAGGTCGTCGACGGCCGCCACCTCCCTCCGCACGGGCTCGGCGATGCGGGCCAGCCAGAGGTTGGCCTTCCATCCGGCGAACGTCCACCAGCGCGCCCGGCCCCGGTCGTGCACCACCACCGTGGTCGCATCGGCCGTCGCCCAAGGATGCAACGCCCGCAGCTCCGCCAGCTTCTGCCCGGCCCGCTCGCTCAGCTGGATCCCACCTGGGTCGGCGCCGGCCAGTACCTCACGTATACCCCGGGCAACCACTGAGCCCAGCGGCTGCCCGCTGCCGGCCCAGCGAGCCACGCCGGGCGCGTCGGTCGGCTCCACCTGGACGACCCGGCGCGACCAGTCGACGTGCAGCACGGCCCAGCTGCGACCGGCGAGCACGAGCACGTGGGCGCCGCCAGCAGCCAGGCCGGCGGGGCGGGCCGTCAAGGTCTCGTCGGGGACAACGCCGATCTCCACGCGCCCGTGGCGCACGCTGAAGACCGGCGGGGACGTGAAGACCGACAACAGTTCCATGAAGTGCTGGCGACCCAGTGACGCCTCGGCCTGGCCCCCCACGCCGAGGATCCCGCCGTCGTCGGACAGGAAGCCCTCGCCGACGAGGAAGTCGACGATCTCGGGGATCCGGGCCGCCGACTCGGTTCCGAGGACGAAGGGCTCGCCCAGCCATTCCGGCCACGTCCGGCGGCCGATGCCGGCCTCTTGCAGCGACAGCGCGAGCAGCTGCTGCGCCACCAGGTGCAGCGGCAAGGGTGGCGCAACGATTGGTTCCACATAGCCCTGGGCCCAGCGCAAGAGCACGCCGGTGGCGCGCAGGAAGGCGTCGTCGGACGTGGCGAGCATCAGGGCCGTGCGCCGGGTGCCCGCCCGCCGGCCGGTGCGCCCGAGCCGCTGGAGGAACGCGGCGACCGTGGGCGGCGCATCGACCTGGATCATGCGGTCGAGGTCGCCGACGTCGATGCCGAGCTCAAGGGTGGACGTCGCGACGATCACGCAGTCGCGCTCCTGGCTGAACGCCTCCTCGGCCGCGCGCCGCTCGCCCGCCCCGAGCGAGCCGTGCGACACGTAGGTCGTCACGCCGTGCTCGCGCAGGGTCAGGGCCAGCTGCTCCACCCGCGCCCGACTGTCCACGAACACCAGCCGCTTCTCCCCGCGGTGGAGCCGCGAGATCACCACCGCGGCGTTGGCCAGGCTTCCCACGTAGTCGAGCGTCACCTCGGCCGGCCCACCCGGCTCCGGCGGGGGCGACACGACCCGACCGCGCCGGCGGCCGGTGGATGTCATCCAGGCCAGCAACTCGTCGGGATTGCCCAGCGTCGCCGACAGGCCGATCCGTTGGATCTCGCGACCGGCGAGGCGGCCGACCCGCTCGAGCACCGCCAGCAGGTGCCAGCCCCGGTCGTCGCCCGCGAAGTCGTGGACCTCGTCGACGACCACGGCCCGCACGCCGGCGAACCATCGCTCGTGGTCAACCGAACGCGAAACCAGCATGGACTCCAACGACTCGGGCGTCGTGAGCAGCACGTCGGGCGGGTCGGCGAGAAGGCGGCGGCGCTCGGGCTGGCCGATGTCGCCGTGCCACAGGCCGACTCGCCGCCCGACGAGCGCGCCGTAACCCTCGAGCCGGTCATACAGGTTGTTGAGCAGCGCCCGCAGCGGGCAGATGTACAGCACGGACAGGCCGCGCCAGTCCTCGCTTAGCATCCGCGACAGCAGAAGCAGCACCGCCGCCTCGGTCTTGCCCCCCGCCGTGGGCGCCGTCGCCACCGCGTGCTCGCCGGCGAGGATCGGCCCGATCGTCACCTCCTGGAGCGGGCGCAACGACCGCCAGCCCAGGCTGTTGACCACGTGGTGCTGGACGGCCGGGTGCAGCAGGTCGAACGAGGCCGCCACACCCGCGGCCGGCTCGGTCACGGCTCCAGCTCCAAGTCGATCTGGTCGACCGACGAGGCGGCGCGCGCGTTGCGCTCGACCTCGGTGAGCTCGGCATCGGCGATGGTCAGCGGGTAGTCGCGCCGGGGGTCGAAGTCGTCGAACTGGTCGATGCGGTCGAGCACGTCGCCGACCAGCTTCTTGAGGAAGACCCGCGGCGCCACGCCGACCTTGCCGCCCAGGTTGCCGGTGACGGCCGCCGCCAGCACGCTCACGTACGCGTCGTCGCATCGCTCGTCGATGCGGGCGGGCGCGGCGGCGCCGTCGCGGTAGAGGTCACGCACCCGCCGGCCAACCTCCCCGAGGCCGGCAAGGTCGAAGCCGGGGAGGCGCAGTTGCACCGCTCGGGGGTTGTCGAAGCGGGCGTCGGTCGTGAAGTCGGTGTGGAGGCGCTGCGCCAGGGGCGGGAGCCGGCCCGCGCCCTGGGGACCGTCGAAGAACGCAGGCGTTCCGGTGATGACCAGGTACAGACCGGGGAAGCGCCGCTGGTCGATCTCGTCGATGAGCTGGCGCAGCGCGTTGAGCGCCCGGTCCCGGGCGTCGGACCGCACCCGCTGGAGGGTCTCGACCTCGTCGAGCACCAGCACCTGGCCGGCGTAGCCCGCACCCCGCAGGATCGTGAGCAGGCCGGCCAGGAACGCGAGGGCGCCGTCGTGGTCGAGGACACCGCGGATGCCGGCGGCCCGCTTGACCGCGGCGGCCACGTGAGGCTGGCCGCCGAGCCACGCCAGCAGCCCCTCCGCCCGGGCGGCGTCGCCCTCAGCCAGGGCGTGCCGGTAGCCGCGCAGCACGGCGGCCAGCGCCGGCGCCCGGGCGGCCACCGGACCGAGCCGCTG
>JBOGIC010000823.1:0-3302 GCA_050744985.1 Acidimicrobiales bacterium | reverse complement strand
CCGTTGCCGCCGTCGAGCATCGCCATGCCGCCGAGGCGGTGGCCGACGACGACCCCGCCGTCGGCGAGCGCGACGGGCGGCACCTCCGGGGAGCCCGACCCGTCCAGCGGCGTCCGCCACCGCTCGGCACCATCGTCGACCGAAAGGCCGTGCGCCGCGACGTCGCCCGCCACGACGACGACCACGCCGGTCGTGGTCACCGCCGGCGCGCTGACCCCACCGGGCGGCAGCGGCACGGTCCACCGCGACCGGCCCGTCTCGAGGTCGATCGCCGTCGCGCCCGCGACGCGGCCGTCGTCGAAGGTGGCGACGGCGACCCGGCCCGAGAGCGCCGCCGGGCCCCCGGACGCCGCGCCCAGCTTCGCCCGCCATGCGACCCGGCCGTCACCGGCGCCCAGCGCGACCATCGAGCCGTCCCATGTCGTGACGATCGCGGTGCCGTCGGCGACCACCGGGCTGGCCGGCTTCTCGCCGAGGGTCGACTCCCACCGCACCCGGCCCGTGGTGCGGTCGTAGGCGATCACGCCCTCGTCGGTGCCCGACAGCACGAGGGTCGGCGTGACGGCCGGCGCCACCTCGAGCAGGCCGAGCCGTTGCGCCTGCCACCGCGGTGATCCGGCCCCGTCGAACACCACCAGCAGTTGATGGCTCCACGTGGCGGCGGCGTCGTCGCCCATGCCCGCGGGCAGGCCCGGCGAGAAGCCGCCCGGCGACGCCCACGCCCAGTCGAGGGTGAGATCGAGGCCGCGGCCGCCGGGGACGGTTGACGGAGTGGGCGGTGTGGCGCTGCCGCCGGAGCACGCGGTGAGAGCGGCGACCAGAACGGTGGCGGCGGTGATGACGATGCGGTTGGTCATGGCTTCCTCCGGGTGGGCAGGGAGACGGGCGGGTCCTGCACACCGGCCCGCCTGTCGAGGTACTTTCCGCCGGCGTACAGCGCGGCCCCGAAGGCGTCTTCGGTGCTCGATACGAACGCGGCCGTGTAGTAGTCGGCCATCATCTCGGTGAAGGTCTCGCATGTGGGCGGGAGCCCGGCGGCCGCGAGCGCGACCTCCCGCCGCCCGGCATCCGATCCCGGGAGGTTGGCGTGCTGGTCGATCACCCCGGGCACTCCCTTCACGATGGTGTTGCGCGCCCCGGGCGCTCGCGTATGCAACGCCGGCACCAGCAGGTCGCCGCGGGCGCCGATCGAGGTGAATCGGATGCCGTCGGGCAGGGCGTTGTGGTTCAGCTCGGTCAGGAACCACGACGTCTCCGACATCTGGTCGATGGAGTCGCCCATCACGTCGAAGGGCATGAGACGGGCCGCGTCGACGCCCTCTTGGATCAGGCCCCCGCTCTCGGTCTTGGCGAGCATCGTGGCCGCCGTGGCCAGGTCGGCCCCCGTGTGTGGTGTGCCCAGGGTGATGAGGTTGGCGACCCGCGGGTATTTGGGGTCGAGTGGGTCGTAGCCGTAGGCCAGCGCCCGGCGGGCCACGAGCCCACCCTGGGAGTGGGCAATGATGTCGATGGCCTCGCCGGGGTGGTCACGGTGGACCTGTTCGAGCAGGGCAAGGAACCGATCGGCCGACACCCGGAGGTCGTTGGTCGTCTCACGCGGCGCGTACGGGGTGTTCGTGTCGGTGACCGCGCCCCCGGCGTACGAGAACCGGATCGTGTCGACGTAGCCGAGCTCGGGGGCGTCGACGTTGACGATGTCGGCCTTGAGCGGTGCACCGCTCGACCCCAGGCCGCCGACCAGCACCGCCACCCGCCGCTCGGGCAGCGGTGGTGGCGGCGTCGACGCCGGGGTGCAGTCGTGGCGTTGGCCCCACCAATCGAGGGTGTGACGGAACAGCGCTCGGCTGGGCAGGAACGGGTTGCCGATGCGGGCGTACTGGGTGACGCCCCGCACCTCCTCGACGACGTCGGACACCTGCTCCCGCGCTTTGGTGAGCACGGTGCCGAGGAACCGCACGAGCGCGGCCCGCTCGGCGGGCTCGGTGCCCGGCCGCCGCAGCGCGTCGGGAACGAGGTGGACCTTCGGCGGCCCGGCGTCGAACAGCGTCGTCGGGTCGATGTAGTCGTCGCCGACGCGCGCGCCGAAGTGCAGCTGGTACCCGGACGTGCCCACCACGTCGCCCTGGCGCACACGGTCGCCTCGGTGGACGGCGAACGACTCGAGGAACGAATAGCTCGTGCGGACGCCGTCGGCGTGCAGCACGACGACGTGCAGCCGGCCTCCCACCGACCCGGCGAAGGTGACCTCCCCGTCGGCCGCGGCTTTGACCGGGGCGCCGGGCTCGGTTGCATAGTCGACGCCTCGGTTACCGGCTCCTCCGGTGTGTGAGGGCGGGCGGAAGGGATCGACGATGGGCGCGTCGACGGGAGGCTGGTAGGAGATGGATCCGCGGTCGGCGGCCCACGCGGCTGAAGGCGCCAGGAGCGCGATGACGAGGACGGCCGGCAACAGGGCCAAGCGGCACACGGGACCCCCCGGGCAGAGCAGGGCATACGGGGGGAAGTGCCGGGGCGCGCCGCGGCGGCCCTAGAAGGGGGAAGCCCGGGGGCACGCGAACGGCGAGCCGAAGGGGGGAAGCGGCGGATGGAACTCTACTTCGGGGCGTGTGACAGCGAAAGGGTTACTTCGCCGGTTCGTGCTGCGGCTCGGCGAGTTTGGCCCGCAGCTGCAGCACCGCCTTGGTGTGGATCTGGCAGACCCGGCTCTCGGTGATGTGGAGCACCTCGCCGATCTGCCCGAGGGTCAGGCCCTCGTAGTAGTACAGCGTCAGCACGAACTTCTCGCGCTCGGGGAGCCGGTTGATGGCCGCCGCCAGCATCTGCTTGGTCTCCTCGACCTCGAACACGCCGACCGGACCGAGGTCTTTGTCCGGGATCGTCTCCCCAATCGTCACCGTCTCGCTGCGGTCCGAGCCCAGGGACACGGTCTCCTCGAGGGCCACGATGCCGAAGAACGAGATCTGGCCGAACAGGTTCTGCAGGTCGCTCTCCGACATCCCCAGCTCCTCGGCGACCTCGGCGTCGCTCGGTGAGCGGTTGAGGATGTTCTCGAGCTTGCCGTACGCCTTCTCGACGGCCCGGGACTTCGCCCGCATCGAGCGGGGCACCCAGTCGATCGAGCGCAGCTCGTCGATGATCGACCCCCGGATGCGCGAGATGGCGTAGGTCTCGAACTTGTAGCCACGGCCGAGGTCGAACTTGTCGATGGCGTCGATGAGCCCGAACATGCCGTAGCTCACCAGGTCGGCCTGGTCGATCGTGTGGGGCAGGCCCGCGGACACGCGCCCGGCCACGTACTTGAC
>JBOGIC010000822.1:0-7042 GCA_050744985.1 Acidimicrobiales bacterium | reverse complement strand
CCGCGTTCGCGGGGCTGGCTGTCGCGTCATTCGCGCAGTGGCGACGCCGGGGGGAGGAGCCGGCGGCGTGGCTGACTCTCGCGTTCGCACTTCTGGCCACCGTGACCGTGACCAGCGCCTTCCTCGGACCGGTGCCGCCTGAGGAGTCGGGCGGTGGGGCGATCCGGGTCATGGTCGTCCTGCTCGCCCTGTTCCCGTACTGCCTCTTCCGGTTCACGACCAGCTTCCGCCCGGTCGACAGTTCCAGCCGGCTGGTCACGGGGACGGCCCTGGCCGTGGTCACCGCCACGTTCCTCGTGCCCGGCGTGTCCGTTCCGGTCGGGACGCGGCCCGCCTGGTACATCGCCTACACCGCCCTGTTCGTCGGGTACTGGACGGTCGTGACGGTGCTGTGTGCCCGGCGCCTGTGGGTCGCCGGGCAGGGCGAACCCACGCTCGCCCGGCGCCGGATGCGCACCCTCGCGCTGGCCGCCGTGACGTTGAACCTGGCGCTGTTCCTCGTGGCCGGGTCGGCCAACACCAACGACGGCGGCGGTGACCTGGTCCCCCGGGTCACCGGGCTGGCCGCGGCCGCGCTGTTCCTCATCGGCTTCGCCCCACCCCCGGCGCTGCGCGGGCGGTGGCGGCGGGGCGAGGTGGAGGCGCTGCGGGCGGCCGAGGCCGACCTCATGGGCGCGGACACGGCCCAGCGGGTGGCGTCGATCCTGCTGCCCCACGCCGCCGCTCTGGTCGGGGCCCGTTCGGCGGTCCTCGTCGACGGCAAGGGCGAGGTGCGGGCCGCCTTCGGGCTGTCCCCCTCCGCCGCCCGCGCCCTGGCCGGGCGGCTGCCCTCCCGGACATCCCCCGGCAGCTCGGCCGGCTCGGTCAACGCCGAGGCGACCGTGGCTCGGCCCGAGCTCGTGGCCGTGCCGGTGCGGTCGGGGTGGATGGCGGTGGCCACCACCACCTCGACGCCCCTGCCGGGCGAGGACGAGTTCGCCCTGCTCAAGAGCCTGGCCCACCTGGCCGGGCTGGCCCTCGACCGGGCCGAGCTGTACGACCGCGAGCGCGAGAGCCGCCGAGCCTTGTCCGAGCGCGAGTCGCAGCTCGCCGAGGCGCAACGGACGGCGCAGCTGGGCAGCTACATCTGGGACCTGCGGACCGGCGAGGTCCAGTGGTCGGACGAGATGTACCGGTTGCTCGGGCTCACCCCCGACGACGTCGCCGATCGGGGGGCGGCCTTCACGTCGCGCATCCATCCCGACGATCGCGACGCCGTGCAGGCGGCGTGGAAGTCCGTCCGCCATGCGGCCGCGCCGTCGATGATCGAGTACCGCGTCGTGCTGCCGGGCGGGACGATCCGGTGGGTGCAGGGTCGTGTGCACCCGGTGCTGGGGGCCGACGGCTTCCCCGTCCGCCTCAACGGGACGATCCAGGACATCACGATGCGCCGGATGGCCGAGGAGGCCGTCCAGCACCAGGCCACTCACGACACCCTCACCCAGCTCCCCAACCGCACACTGTTCCTGGAACGGCTCCGCCACACGCTGGCCCGCCACGGCGGGCGCCCGACGACGGTGGCCGTGCTGCTCATCGACCTCGACCGTTTCACGTGGGTCAACGACAGCCTGGGCCACACGGCCGGCGACGAGTTGCTGGTGGCGGCCGGGGCGCGCCTCCACAGCGTGCTGGGCACCGACGAGACCCTCGCCCGCTTCGGCGGCGACGAGTTCACCGTGCTGTGCGAGACCGAGTCGATCGCCGACGCCGAGGCTCTGGCCGACCGGCTGCGCTCGACGCTGGCCATCCCGTTCCGCATCGGGGGCGAGGAGACGGCGGTCACGGCCAGCATCGGCATCGCCTACTTCACGGGCCCCACACCCGGCCAGAGCCCGGAGACCCTCGTCCGCGACGCCGATGCGGCGCTGTACCGGGCCAAGGAACGGGGGCGGGACCGCTACGAGGTCTTCGACACGACGACCCGTCTCATCACCCTCGCCCGCCACGACACCGTGAACGCCATGCGGCGCGGCATGGACCGCAACGAGTTCGTCGTGCACTACCAGCCCGAGCTCGACATCCGCACCAACCGGGTCGTGGCCGCCGAGGCGCTGGTCCGGTGGCAGCACCCCCAGCGCGGGCTCACCGCGCCGGGCGACTTCATCCCTCTGGCCGAGGAGACGGGCCTGATCGTCCCGCTGGGGACCGAGGTCCTCCGGACCGCCTGCCAGCAGGCCATGGTCTGGCGGCGGGAGAACCGGGCGCTGGCCGTGGGTGTGTCGGTCAACCTGGCGGCCCGCCAGCTCATGGCGCCCGACCTCAGCGACGTCGTCGAGCGGGCGCTCGAGGAGTCGGGCCTGGACCCGTCGGAGCTCGTGCTGGAGATCACCGAGAGCGTGCTGCTCGACGACGCCGAGGCCAGCGCGGCGGCCATCCGCCGGCTCAAGGGCATCGGCGTGCGCATCGCCGTCGACGACTTCGGGACCGGCTTCTCCGCCCTCACCTACCTCAAGCGGTTCCCCCTCGACATCCTCAAGATCGACAAGTCCTTCGTCGAAGGCCTGGGCCGGGCCAAGGAGGACCGGGCGATCGTGGCCGGCCTCGTCGACCTGGCCCACGCCTTCGGGCTCACGACCGTCGCCGAAGGCGTCGAGACGCCCGAGCAGCTCGACGAGCTGCACGCCCTGGGCTGCGAGCAGGGCCAGGGCTTCCTCTGGAGCCGGCCGCAGCCGGCCCGGGCCCTGCTGGCGTGGATGGTCGGCCACGCCGCCGACATCGATACCCGCCCGACACCCCCGGTGGCGATGGCGCACCGGGCCGGACTGCCCCGCCGGCGGATCCTCATCGTCGACGACGACCGCTCCATCCGCTACCTCCTGCGGCTGGTGTTCGAGGCCGACGACAACTACGAGGTGGTCGGCGAGGCCGCCGACGGCCGCGAGGCCATCGCCCTGGCCCGCCACCTGCGCCCCAACCTGATCCTCCTCGACCTGGCCATGCCCGGGATGGGCGGCCTCGAGGCCCTCCCGCTGATCGAGGCGGTCGTGCCCGAGGCGAAGGTCGTCGTGCTCACCGGCCTCGAGCAGCCGACGGTGGCCGACATCGCACGCCGTCGCGGCGCCGCCGGGTTCCTCGTCAAGGACAACGACCCCCTGGAGCTGCCCGGCGTCCTGGAAACCCTGCTGGGAGCGCCCGAGCCCGCCTGACCCACACGCTTTGTTCCGCGCCATTGGGGGTTGGAGACCCCTGTTACGCGGAGTAAACGCCTCACACGGGGTGGAGGCCGACGCAGAACTCGTTGCCCTCGAAGTCGCGGAAGGCCGCCGAGGCTATGCCCGCTGGACCACCATGGGGGCGTGGCGCTGTGGACCTGCCCGACGTGCCAGCGCCGCTTCGGCCGGCCCCGGCAGTCGCACGAGTGCGCGCCGGCGATGACGCTCGACGAGTACTTCTCGACCGGTCCGGCCCACGAGCGGCCGATCTTCGACGCCGTGATGGCCCACCTCGACACGGTCGGACCGGTCTACGTCGAGCCCGTCTCGGTCGGCATCTTCCTCAAGCACGCGACGACGTTCGCCCAGCTGCGGCCGATGCAGAGGTGGGTCGCGCTGTACTTCAGCCTGCCGCGGCGCGTCGACCACCCGACGATAACCCGCAAGGTGGTCAACTACTCGGGCCGGTACTTCCACGTCGCCAACCTGCGCGAGCCCGCCGACCTGGACGACACCCTGCGGGGATGGCTGACCGAGGCCTATCTCGACGGCTGAACCTCCAATGCCGCCGAGCCTTTGAGCCGGAGCCGCCGTTCGTAGGTCATCTGCGCGCGGGTACTGGGTCGCCGCTCCTGGCGAACACCGGAAGGGGCCCTCCTACTGCGTCTCGGTCTTTCGCGTCGCACCGAAGCCCACGCCGAGAATGCTGACGCCCGGCGACTCGCTCGGCCTGAAGTCGCTCGTGCGAGCTCGACCGCTTGTATCGCCGATCCGCACCTCCGCCGCCTCCTCGACCCTGCCGCGCAGGCTGAAGGACTTCGTCACGCCGGGTGACGTGCCCAGCTTCGTCCAACGCTGTCCTCGTCCGGGGCGCCGGACGTCGACCTGGTACGACCGGAGCCCGTCGTCGGGCCGGACGAAGACGGTGATGTCGTCGTCACCCTGGCTGACGATGACGTGGTCGTAGACGGCGAACACGACGCGCCCGAACCCACCCAGCGAGACGAAGCGGTCCGTTGGCTTGACCGTCACATCGCCCAGCGCGTCCTTCGGGTCACAGTGCCGGTTCGCGCCCTTCTCCGCCTCGTACCCGCGTTTGAAGGCGACAACCTTGTCGGCGAAGGCGAGCGCGGCGGGCGACACGAGCGGCTGCCGGACGGTGACCGGCTGCTCCGCGATCGCGAGGCTGAGCACAGGACGGGAGCCACCGTCAAAGCGCACCTGCTGGCTGTAGCTCCCGTCGAGGTTCCCGACGAGGGACCCGACCAGCTCGCCGTCGTCGGCAGCGATCTCCAGCATGCCAGCCACGTCCGGGTCGACGAGATGGACGTTGTCGAAGCCGTCGAGGGCGAAGACCTGAACGTCCGCGGTGAAGAAGACGCGGCCGTCGATCACCGTGCGCTCGTACACCGCGTGCCAGTAAGTGAACGTCGGGTCGGGCTGGACCTCGACCCGGACCTGCGAACGCCGCTCACGGCGGAACGTCACACCCTCCGGCGTCTCGCCGACGGCCGTGACCAAGAAGTCGTAGGTCCCGGGCGTGGCCGTGTCGGTGATGGTCGCTCGGTAGCGGCCAACCTCGTCGGGGTCGGTCATAGCCACCGACGTCACCTCCGGCCACCGGTTGAAGACCTCGCCCCGCAGCCGGAGCGCCATGGCCTTGACGGTGACGGCGTTCGCATCGCTGCCGACGACGACGTCGCGAGCCTCGGCCAGTTCGGCGGCTGTCACCTTCCGGCGGGCCAGCCAATTGTTGCCGAACTGCCGGGGCGACGTGAGCCGGCAGGTCACGCTGGCCCCCGTCACGGGGAGGCCATCGAGCGTGAGCCGAGCGGTGACCTCGATGGGCACGCCCGCGAAGTAGCGGGACGTGTCGAACGACAGCGCCATCTTGAGGCGGGACTCGAAGATGACCTCGTATTCGAAGTCCTCGCGCTCGAGTTCGCCGAGCGTTCCAGCGGAGACGATGAGCGTCCATTCGCCAAAGCGCGGGTTTCCGGGGGATGGCCCGTTCCTGATGTAGTCGTGGTTGACGGTGTAGATCGCGTAGCGCGGATCGCCCGAGAACTCGATGTCCGGGTCCGCCTGCGCGACGCTGGGCGTGATCAGTTCACAGTTCGGCGTGACGATCTCGACGCGAACACGGTTGCGATCCGCCGTCCCCCAGTTCACGACGAACGCTGCCTTTGATTCGTACTCGGTGATCACCACGGTCCGGCGGACCTCCCGCTGCGTCGGGCTGAGGACGCCCGGTGGGTCGGTGCTCGGGTCGAGGGTGAGGGCGGCCGCGATCGCCGTGCGGAACATCTTCAACAGGCCCATGCCCAGGTCGTCGGGGCCGGCGTCGAAGGACAGGCCGGCCGGCCCCGACGCGGTGGCGATGGCCAGGAGCTGCGCTGGATCGGGTGCGTAGACGCTGGCACCGGGGTCGCCGTACCCGACGGTGATCGCGAGCACCTTCTTGTTGGTGAACGCATTCGGGCCGCCGAGCAAGGCGAACGGAGGCTCGCAGTTGTGTACTCCGTCGGACAGCAGCACAAGCCAACGTCGATTGAACTGCTGCGACGCCGGTGAGGATTCGAAGTACCCGAACGAACCCGCCACCGTTCCGATGGCCCGCCCGATCCCGTCGGCGATGGGCGTGAAGCCCGCGGGCGCGGGGCTGGCCGCGAGCGCCCCCTTGGCGCCATCGATGAGCACACTGGAAATGTCGACCGCCGTCTGGATGTCGGCGCTGGACGGGCACGGCACGGTCGGGTGGGGGAAACGGGCCACGCCGAAGCGCCCCAGGCCGCCTCCGAACGCCTTGAGGAGGTCCAGGAACTGGCTTGCGGCGGTGACGGCTCTGCTCCAGCGGCTGTCGGTGGCGGCAACGACCGGGTCGCCGCTCGGCTTGACGTTCATGCTGCCCGACGCGTCGAGCAGGAGCACCACCTCGAGCCGCCCCGTCGTCGTGGACAGGTGGACCCGACGGTTGTGCCCCGCCACCAGCTGGGCGGTGGTGTCGTCGCTGGCGACGGTGTAGTCCGCGGCGCTCGTACCGGGCGTGCCCGGCCCGGTGAAGGTGACCTGCAGGTTCCCGCACGCGTTGGGGTTGACGGCCGGCGGCACGGTGACCGCGAAGCCCGGCCCGGGCGGCGCCATCGGGGGGCTCACCGTGAGAGGCCCGGTGCCGCGGTTGGCCACCTGGACGGTCTGCGGCACCACCTGGCCCGTCAGGACGTTGTAGGCGAGCGTCGACGGGATGTCGATCCAAGGTTGGTGGCTCTCGGCGTTCGTACTGGCGACGACCCACGTGAAGCCGTGGCCGCTGCCGGCGTCGTTGTTGCGGATCTCGAGCTGCCACGGATTGCCGGGATTGAAGATGAAGACGGTGATGAGGTACACGTCGTTTGCCTCGACGGTGACCTGCGTGTTCGCCGACTCCACGACGGCGCCGCCCGTACCGACCGGTGCATTGATCGACACGATCGTGCCGGCCGGGACCGTGGGCGGACCGACCGGGTCGAAGACGGTGGTGAAGTCGCCCCCATCGTGCTTGAGGCGCAACCTCGGGTGAGGTGCCCCTGAAGGGGCGCACGCGGTGCCCAGCTTGACGACTCGGATGTACATCGTGGTCAGTGTCGTCACCGGGTCGACGGCCGCCAGCTCCGCGAAGGGAACGGGCGCGCTCGTGGCCGACGCCGCCAACGCGACGGGGGCCGTCGGCGGATCGGGGTAGACGTGAAATGGCACTGGCGCGCTCCCTCTGGATCTACGCGAGGACGGTGAAGTTGTCGTTGCTCAGGACCGTGCCGGTCGCGGTCGTCACCGCGATCTTCTGGGCTCCGGTGGCCGCCCCAACCGGGACC
>JBOGIC010000821.1:0-6360 GCA_050744985.1 Acidimicrobiales bacterium | reverse complement strand
GGCGGACGTCGAGTGCTTCGCTCGCGACCTCGAGGCCTGCGGGCGGGCCCGAGCGACAGTCGCCCGTCGGCTGAGCACCGTGGCCGGGTTCTACTGCTACGCCGAACAGGAAGGCCTCCTTGAGCGGTCGCCAGCGGGCCCATGTTCGCCGACCTCGCCTCGACTACGAGTCGCACGTCTCGGGGCTGGACCGCAACGAGGTCGGGGCGCTGCTCGAATCGGGCGGGCTCCGCACAAGGCGAAGGCACTATTGCCTCCTCGATGCTCCTGGGGCGGCGGTGTTCTTCAACCGGCGTCGGGGGAGGCGGCGGGGTGTCGTCTATTCGTGTGCGGCCATCCACGGGGTGAAGAGTTTCGGTTCGCCGTCGCCGAGCTGCGCTCGCATCGTCTCGTTCGGGGTGCCGAGGACCTCGCCAGTGACCGTGGCGGTGGCCAAGAGCGGTTCCATCAGGTGACCAATGTTGGCGAAATGCTCGAGCGCGGCGTCGGCGTCTCGATACCGCTCAAAGACGATGGCCTCGCTCTCGTCGTCGTTGAAGAACACCTCGTACTGCAGAGTGCCCCGGTCTCGGGTTCGCACGATCTCCATGGCCTGCTCAGTCAGGCGCTTCCACTCGTCGAGCTTTCCGGGGTGGACTTTGACCCGTGCGATGCCCTTGATCTCGTCCATCGAACGACCTCCGGTCGACTCAGCGAAGAACGGCAAAGTTCTACAGGACCAGATCGTCGCGCATCGTCGACAGCGCGATCGCCGTGACCGCTCGGACGTCGGAACAATCGGCGATCGGCTCGGAGCCGCCGCCTCTGGCTTGCCCGCTACGCGCCGGGCAGTTGCAAGATCCCGATTTGCATCAGCATCGGGAGCATGCCCTGTTCGGACCAGTGCTCGGCCGCTCGATCGCCCTCGAACCGACCTATGTTGGCGCTCACCGTCTCGAACGACTTGCCCGTGGCGGGGAAACCGAGCGCGTCGCCGGTGTGTGTCCCGGTCGTGTAGACGAGCCACGCCCCCATGTCACCGTCGATGATCACGTTGTCGATCGTGCAGTGAACGTCCGGGACCGCCGAGCGCCAGGCTGTGACGACCCCCTTGAACGCCTCGCGGCCGTGGATGACGCCCGTCGGTCCGTGATCGACGAAGTCCTCGGCGAACAGCTCGTCTGCCGCGTCGATGTCGCCCATGTTGATGATCTCGTCGAACAGGCGCTGCAGGATTTCTCTCTTGTCGGCCATCGCCCCCTCCTCGTGTCCGTTCGCCCGAGGGTACGCCCGCGCCAATCTCCTTTGGGCGGTTGCCGTTCCCCCTCCGCCAACCGGTCGGGGTTCCCGCTGACCGCCGGGCCTCGGCGATGTTGGCATCGAACCCTCGTAACAGGAGGCGTTCAAGGCGCCGCCTGCGGGCTGGCGACGGCCGCCGCCACGCGGTCCATCGCGGCTTCGAGCTCGTCGGCGATCGCCCACTGCACCTGGCCGTCGTCGACCGGGGCCGACGAGGCCGCCTCCAGGCGGGAAGCCAGCGCGCCGACGTGCGCGGCGCCGACGGTTCGCGCCGCGCCCTTGAGGCGGTGCGCGTGGCGACGGACGTCGTCCTGGTTGCCGGCAGCCAAGGCGTCGCGGAGCGCGGCGAGGTCGGCGCTCGAGGACTCGACGTAGTCCACGAGAATCCCGGCCGCCAGCTCTGTGTCGCCCCCGGTGAGCTCGTCCAACACCTCGTGATCGATGACGCCGCCGGCTCCATTGGCAGGCGGCCCCCCGGGTTCTGCGCTCGCGGAAGCAGGCGTCGAGGTGCTCGGCCACGTGATGTGGGGCATCCAGCGTCGGAGCTTGTCGGCCAGCAGGGCCATCGGCGCGGGTTTGCCGACGAAGTCGTCCATTCCGGCCGCGGCGCACTTCTCCGCCTCCTCGGGCAGGACATTGGCGCTCAACGCCACGATCGGTGTCGCCGGGAGGTCAGCCTCCACCTCGTGGCGCCGGAGTGCGCCAGTTCGAACCCGTCCATCACCGGCATGTTCAGGTCGGTGAACACCATCCCGTAGCGGCCGGTGACGAAGAGCTCCAGTGCCTGCTCGCCGTCCTCGGCGGTGTCGACGTGGAACCCGATGATGCCGAACTGGTGGACGAGCACACGGCGGTTGATGGGGTGGTCCTCGGCCATGAGCACGATGCTTCGCTCCCGCGCGGCCACGTCCCGGCTCGGCTTCGGTCGGGTCAGGAGCAGCGGGGCGGCGCCCAACGCTTCGACATCGTGGGGGTCGGCGATGGCGAGGGGCACGGCCAGGCACAACTCCGTCCCGCGGCCGGGAGCGCTCTCAATGCTCACCTCGCCGTCCATCAGCGCCGCCAGGCGCCGGCAGATGACCAGCCCCAGCCCCGTCCCACCGGAGCGGGCCGCCGTTGTCGCGTCTGCCTGGACGAACTCCTGGAACAGCTCCCGCTGCTTCTCGGGAGCCACGCCGATGCCGGTGTCCGCAACCGCGAACTCGAGGTGCTGCGTCGTACCGTCGTCACTGAGGACGCGCACCGTCAGGGCCACGCTGCCGGCGGGCGTGAACTTGACGGCGTTGGAGATGAAGTTGCTGAGGATCTGACGGATCCGCAGTGCGTCGCCGATATGCGCCGGTGCGAGGCTGGGGTCCGTCGTGCACGTGATCCGCAGGCCCTTCGCCGATGCGGTGTGGAAGAAGGTCTGGACGGCCCCTTCGACCAGCGATCCGACCATGAACGGGGCCGGCGCCAGCTCGAGCTTTCCGGCCTCGATCTTGGAGAAGTCCAGGATGTCGCCGATGATCTGCAGGAGGATCTGCGCGGAGCCCGCCGCGGTGGCGACCATGCTCTGCTGCTCGGGCGTCAAGTCCATCCGGGCCAGCACGTCCAGCATCCCGGTCACGCCGATCAACGGCGTGCGGATCTCGTGGCTCATGGCGGCCACGAACGTCGACTTCGCCTGGTTGGCGTCTTCGGCGGCGGCGCGAGCCTCCTGAGCGTCGCGCTCGGCCCGCTGGCGCCGCGTGACGTCGGACTGGACGGACGTCGCCATGGCGTTGAACGCGGCGGCCAGCGTCTCCAGCTCGGAGACGCCACGAATGCCAACTCGCTGTTGGTAGTCGCCGGTCGCGAACCGCTCGGTGGCGGAGGCCAGCTCGGCGAGCGGGCGAAGGACCAGCCGGCGGGCTCGGACCATGGTGACCACGCCGACGAGCACGATCAGGCCGAGGATCACGATCTGAAGGACCGAGAGGGCGCGGCTGGCCGAGCGGGCTTCCTGCACGTCGTCGGCGGTGCGCGCCTCGACGCGGGCGATGAAGTCGCTGATGGCCCCCATGATCACGCCCTTCTGGGCGAGGTAGCCGGGGTCGACGAGACGTTGGTAGTCGGCTGCGACGTCGGCCACGTAGGCGCTGTCGACGCCCCGGGCGATCCGCGGCGCCACACGGTCCATCACCTCGAGCTCCAGGACGGCGAGGCTGTTGGAGGCGCGGAGGGATTCGTTCAGCGCCTCGAACTCCTCCTGCGCGAAGCCGGCCGCCCGCATCTGGGCGACGAGCGACTCAGGGTCGCCGTACTGGACGAAGCCCTTTCCCTCGGCGAGGACTCGGTCCCAGAAGGAGCTGCCGTAGTCCCGCGGGCGCGGCGCCGTCCCCGAGCGGATGGCGAGGATCTCGTCGTAATAGCTGCGGTAACGGGGATCGCCGGTGGACACGTAGAGACGCACCATGTGGGTGAGGTCGTTCGAGCTCCGGCGCATGCTGTCGGCCAAGCGGAATGACCGGTTTCGCTCCGTCTCCGCACGCGCCTGAACACCGGACGCCCTCAGTTGCAGGGTCGCGACCACCAGAAGCCCGCCGACGAGGACCCCGAGCGTGGCCAGCAACGTCCCGAGCCGCCGTCGGATGGAGCGCGCGGCACGTCTCCGGGACATCGTCGCGGGAGCCTCCCCGCCGCTCACTTCCGAACCTCCGGTTCGTCGGGCCGGTACCCGGTGAGCGCCCACGCCACGACGTCGTGGGCAGCCATCGGCTCGGCCACGAACCCCCCCTGGGCCTCGGAGCACCCGAGGGCGAGCAGCGAGTCGAGATCGGAACGGGAGTCACAGCCGCCGGCCACCACCGGAAGCCCCATGTCTCGGGCGGTGGTCAGCGCCGACTCCAGTGTCACGACACGCTTCGGGTCGCGGGTTGCGCCGCTCACCAGGCGCCCATCCAACTTGAGCTCGCTGAGGGGCACGCGGCCCAATTGGTTCGTCCACGATGGGCCGACACCGCTGTGGCTCATGGACAACCCGAAACCCCTGACCCGCAGGCGGGTCAGCACCTTGAGGGCCGTCGCCGGCGCGCGGGCCACCGCCGCGTCGTCGATCTCACAGACGAATCGGCGAGGGTCTTGACCCCGGCTTCGCACCATTTCGGTGAGCCGGTCGGTGAGCGACGAATCCTCCAGGGGGAGCTGCGACACGTTCACCGCCACTCGGATCGGCGTCGCCGCGTCGAGCCCCGCTCGGGCCGCCTCGTCCACCAGGACGCACGCCTCGCCGATCAGGCGCTCCACGAAGGCAAGCAGGAGACCTTCCCGCTGAAGCGCGGGGACGAAGAGGGAAGGCGGGATCGGCGTCCGGCCGGGACCGTGCCAGCGCCCGCTGGCCTCGGCGCTGCTGACCGCCCCCGTGGCCAGGTTGATCCGCGGCTCGAACTGCGCCGTCAGCTCGCCGCTGTCCAGCGCAGTACGGAGCGCCTCGCGTGTGACCGGGGCCTCCTCCACGTGATTGGTGCCCTCGCGGTTGAAGCGCGTGTACTGGCGGAGCGCGTCGCCGAGGCGGCGCGCCGTCAGCGGCTTCTCCAGCGCCGCGAGCACATGCAGGCCGTGGCCTTCTCCGATCGCCTCCACGGCCCGTAGGACGTTGGCGTCGAGACCACTGGCGATGATGACGGCCGAGGCCAGGTTGCTCTCCGCGACCCGTGCCACGAACTCGACGCCGTCCATACCGGGCATATCGATGTCACACACGATGACGTCAGGAGGCGAGCCGGCCTGCAGTAGCCGTAGCGCATCGGCCCCGTCGGGGGCGTCGCTGACCGTCCCGACCCCCAGACCCCGCAGCAACTGCACCACCGTGCGGCGCTGGAAGTCGTGGTCCTCGACGACGACCACCGAGTAGTCGGCGAACTCGCCGCGCGGTGGAGCAGTGGCTCCGTTGGCGGGGGACGGCTCGCCCGCCACTGCTCGCGGCGCCATCTCCGATGGTGCCCGGATGGCCTCGCGATGCGAGGACGGTCGGCCGCCGAGACCGGGGTCCTGGCGCAGAATTCGCTGCTCGATCTCCTTGAGCTCGGGCGACGGTTCGATGCCCAGTTCTTCGCTCAGGATGGCCCGCACCTGTTGGAACGCCCGGAGGGCGGCCGCCTGGCGGCCGAGGCGGTAGAGCGCCATCATGAGCAGGCCCCAGGCCCGTTCTCGCAGCGGGTTGGCCTCGACGTGCGGTTCCAGGCGAGCCAGGGCGTCGGCCGCACGGGCGATCTCCAACTCGGCGGCGGCGAGGTCCTCGACCGCATCGAGGCGGGCCTCGTTGAGGTGTGTCGCCTGGGCCGCCAGATAGCCGGCCTCCACCACATCGACGAGGGCGGCGCCCCGCCACAACCCGACGGCCTCGGCCAGGTCGGCGGCGGCGGCGGCCGATTCACCGCGTCCGCGCCGCTGGCGCGCCCGAGCGGTCAAGTCCTGGAAGCGGATGGCATCCACCGCACCGGGGTCGATATCCAGCGCCCATCCTGGTTCCCGGGTCCGGAGGACATCCCGCCCGGCATCGGCCGGACCGCCGGACGCGCCGGCGAGCGCCGCCCGCAGCCGGGAGATGAGGCTCTGGAGTATGGCGGAGGGCGATGCCGGTTGGGTCTCTTCCCAGATCAGGTCGCAGAGCGTCTCCGCCGTGACGACCTTCCCGGCCTGGAGGGCCAGCAGGGCGAGGACGGCTCGCTGCTTGGGGCTGCCGATGCGGATGGTTCGGCCCGCCAGCGCGACCTCGAAGGGCCCGAGGACGCGCACTTCGACCCGTTCGCGGTGCGGTGGAGCGTTGTCAATCGGCACCCCAGCGTGCCCCCTCCCTCGCCGTGCCTAGGGTTTCGAGTGAGCCGCAGCCGCCACGTGACGCCCCCTCAGTCCGCCCGCGGTGTGATCGACGGTTTTCGCCCATAGTAGGACCGCCGGGTTCGGCGACACCCTCGGAACGGCCCGATTTCTCCGAACCAGGCTGGGCCCCGGTGACCGGCTGGTTTGCGCGGTGGTGCCCGAGCGGCGCAACTGCCGCGCCCGTCGGCGCAAGACCGCGCCAGTCGGGTGCAAGCCCGGTCGCGCAGAGTCCGCGTGGAC
>JBOGIC010000820.1:0-2045 GCA_050744985.1 Acidimicrobiales bacterium | reverse complement strand
GTGAAGGCGGCGGTGGCGACGGCGGCGTGGTCGGACTTCGTGCCGGCGGCGCTCAACAACGGGCGCCAGCTCGACACCGTCGTCGACCGGCGCGAGACGACGATCCAGCCGACGGGCGTCATGCGTGAGAGCTTCCTCGAGCTGCTCTACCTGCTGGGCATCGCCACCGGGGAGTTCGCCTCGCCCGAGCAGGATTTCGGCGCGGCGCTGCCGGCGTGGCTCGACCTGTTCGACAAGGGCGAGCCTTACGATCCGGCCAAGGTCGACCCCATCTGGGAGCAGGTGCGCCGGTTCCGCTCGCCGATGTGGATCCCGGAGGGCGACCGGGCCCCCGGCGGCCCCGCGCCGATGATGATCATGAACGGGTGGACCGACGACCTGTTCCCCCCCATCCAGGCGATCTCGATGGCCAATGCGATGACGCAGCAGTACCCCGACGTGCCGGTCCAGTTGCGCTTCGCCAGCATCGGGCACCCCCGCGCCCAGAACAAGCTGGCCGACCGCAACCTGCTCGCCGCCGACGCCATCGCCTTCATCGACCACTTCGTCCTACAGAGCGGCACGGCGGCCACCGTGCCCGGGCCGAACGTGCGAGCACTCGGGTTCACGTGCCCGGACTCGGCGCCCTCGACGGGGCCGTACGACGCGGCATCGTGGGACGCGCTGTCGCCGGCCAGCACGAGCTTCACGAGCGCACCGCCGCAGCGGGTCGATGCGCGCGGCGGCCGGTCTGACCTCAACTGGGCCACCGACCCCTCCCCCATCGTGGAGGACTGGAAGCTGCCGTGGCCCGGTCCGGCCCTGCCCGAGGCGATCGCGACCATGGGGTACCTGATCGGCAACGCCACCAAGGTGTTCCCGCTGCCGGGCGGTGAGGCGTGCCGCACGATGCCCGTCGGTCAGAATGCGGGTGTCGCCGTCTATGACCTGCCGTCACCCGCGCAACCGGTGACGATGATCGGCCTGCCAACGATCACCGCGACGATCCAGACCACCGACGGCCAGGTGCCGGGCGAACTGGCGGCCAAGCTGTGGGACGTCGACGAAGCGGCGGGCCGGCAGCAGTTGGTGACCAAGGGGATCTACCGGCTCGAGCCCGACCAGAGCGGCCCGATCAGCTTCCAGCTCAACGGCAGCGCGTGGACGTTCGAGCCCGGCCATCACGCCCACCTGGAGATCGCCGGCAGCGACGACCACAGCTGGCGCCGGTCGAACAACCAGGACTTCAGTGTCGACGTGAGCAATCTGACCCTGGTACTGCCAACGCTCTCGTAGTGCCGGAGAAGGAAAGGTTCGCCCCGTTTCTCGCACTTTAAGCCTCCTCGTCAACCCCCCTGACCTGCGGGTTTGTCGGCTGGATCAACGCGAGGAACGGGGCGAACCTTGACGGAGACGGCACTAGGTTGGCGCGGTGGCCGACACCGACATCCTCGTCGTGGGCGGAGGCTTCGGCGGCGCGTTCGCGGCCCGGGTGGCCGAGCGTCTGGTCGCCCGTCATGGCGCGCGGCTGACGCTCGTCGCGCCCGAGAACTTCCTGCTGTTCTCGCCTCTCCTCGCCGAAGCGGCGTCGGGCACGATCGAACCGCGCCACGCCGTCGTGCCCTTGCGCGAGCTGCTGCGGCACACACAGCTGATCGCGGGCACGCTCGAGTCGGTCGACCACGAAGGTCGGAGTGTCCGGGTCTGCGACGCCGCTGGCGCCCGCCGGGAGATTCGCTACCGCACGCTCGTGCTGTCGCCCGGGTCGGTGCCTGTGTCGCTGCCCATACCGGGGTTGGCCGGCAACGCCGTCGGCTTCAAGACGCTGGCTGATGCCATCTGGTTGCGCAACCGGGTGCTGCACCAGCTGGAGGTGGCCGACGCTCAGCCCGCGGGCGCCCGCCGTGACCAGATGCTGACGTTCACGTTCGTGGGGGGTGGCTACGCCGGCGTGGAGGCGCTGGCCGAGATGGAGTCGCTCGTCCGCGACGCGCTGCGCTGGTACCCGAACCTCCGGCGCTCCGACACCCGTTGGGTGATCGTCGAGGCGCAGGACCGGCTCCTCC
>JBOGIC010000819.1:0-11795 GCA_050744985.1 Acidimicrobiales bacterium | reverse complement strand
GGGGATCGTCGCGAACAGTTCCTCGACCGACGACAGGCCGATGGCGGCCAGCATCTCGGCCACCTCGGCATCGGTGTGGGGGACGTAACTGCCCAAGCGCGTCAACCTACTGCGCGTTCTCTCCCAGCCACGACGACCGAATCGGGGGCTCGGGCCCACCGGAACCGTGGTGTCGCCGTCGGCGGGACAGCCGAGCTCGCGCGCCATTGGTTAGCTACTCAGAACCACCGCTAAGCGCCCGATGACCGGGCGGTGACCGTGTACAAGGGCACCGGCGCGGCGGCGAAGGGCCCGCTCGTCGCGCCTCGCGCGATCCCACTCTGTGGGTGGGCGCCGAGGACGGGATCCGGTGGCTGACAGGACGAGCAGGACCAAGCGTGCCCGCCGTTCACTGGCGATGACGTCGGTCAAGCCTGAGCCGGCCTGAGCTGTCGCAGCCGGTCGAGAGCGGCGACGAGCCCCTTGCGGAACGGGTGCCCGGTGGGGAGTCGCAGCGTGAGGCACCGTCCGCTGCGAACGAGCATGGCCGGGACGTGCAGGTAGCGGTAGCGCAAGCGTTTGGCCCGCAGTGAACCGTGCTGGGTTTGATGGAGACTCGGTTCATTGGGACTCGGCGGTCGCCGAGGTGTCGCGGTTGCGATAGTAGGCGGCCTCGAACTCGGCCGGCGGGGTGTCTTCGCAGCTCCGGGGAGGCGGCGGTGAGCGAGGCGGGCTCGCGGGCGGAGGACCTGGTGACCAGCATCTGTGCCGTGCTCGTCGCCGAGGCGTGCAACGTCGGCCTCGAGCCCATGGTGCGCCAAGACGTGCCCGCCCTGCGGAGGGGGAGGGTGGCGCAGAACTACCTGCGGGCCGAGACGCTGGCCCGGGCCAACGCCCGGCTCGTCGCGCACCGGTGGAGGATCGGAGGCCCACGAAGTACCGGGGCGTGGACGTGAGGTTGAACCAGTCCTGGGGATAGACCGCCAGGAACTGGATGGCGAGGAGGCCGAAGAAGAACGGCGGCATGGCCAGCGCCAGGAACGACACACCGGTGAACATGTAGTCCGGCACGGAGTACTGCCGCACTGCGGAAAAGACGCCACTCCCGACCGTCACGACCGTGGCGAGCAGCACGCCCCAGGTGATCATCTGCAATGTGTTCCAGAACGCACGCCGGATCATCGGATAGACCCGCTCCTGGGTGCGAGAGCTCACTCCAATCGCCTTGCGCAAACCCGCTGAGCCAGTCCTTGTATTGCACGGCGATGGGCTTGTCGAGGCCCAGTTCCTGGCGAGCCCGCTGTGCCTGGGGATCCCGGGACTCGCGGAGCCTGTCCGTCGGGTCGAAGGTCACACGGACGAAGACGAACAACAGGAACGACGCGATCAGCAGGACGGGGATGGAGTAGACGACGCGTCGCGTGAGTACGTCAGCATTCGGCGGCTACGCCTGGAGCCCCCAGCTCCACATCGTCCAGAACGGTCCCTGGATAGGGTTGCTCTCGACTTGGCCGACGATCTTCGTGCTGGTCAGCAGGATGTTCGGCAACAGGACAAGCGGCAGGATCGGCACGCTGGCGGCGAGGGCCTCATCACCTTTCTTGTTGGCGGCCTGCGCGGCTTGCTCGTCCAGCTCGGCTTCGACCCTGCCGTAGTGCGTGTCGAGCTCGGCGACGCTGGTTCGGGTCCGGTTCTGGCCCGAGAACCCGTTGGCGGCCGTCGGAACGTTCTTCGAGCAGAACAGGTTGCAGTTGGCCGGGTAGAAGGTCGTGAGGACGGTGGCGAACAAGGCCATCTGGAAGTCACCCTTGGGCAGCTGGTCACCGAACAGGTCACCTGATCTCTGATTGTTGATCGTCACCGAGAAGCCGGCTTCCTTCAGGTTCTGCTGCACGATCTGCTCCGTAAGCTCCCGGCGCTTGTTCCCGGTGGTCGACTTCATCTCGAACGCGGCCTTCTGGCCACCCCTCTCCCAAATCCCGTCGCCGCCCTTCCTCCACCCTGCCCTGGTCATCGCGTCGTTGACCTTGGCCGGGTCCTTCTTGTAGCCGGCAAAGGCGTTGGTGGAAGCGAAGGGCGACAGGATCGTTGGAGTCAGCGTCTGCAGCGCCTTGGTGATCCCGAGCTGGCCGAACAGGCGGTTCACGACCGCGTCACGGTCGATCGAGTACGCGACGGCAATTCGGAAGTTCAAGTCGTCGAAGGGCGGTCTGCCCATGTTCATCCACAGGGCCTCGGAGTTGGCCGTCTGGTCGGAGTATTGCGCCTTCGCCTGCGGGAGGCCGGCCGTGATCTGGTCGACGGCGTCGAGTTGCGGCTGCGGGTAGATCCCGAGTACCTCCCCCGCCTTGAACGCCTGGAACGCGGCCGACGTGTCGCTGATCAGCTTGAAGACGACCTTGTCGAGCTTGGGCTTTTCGCCCCAGTAGTTGGGGTTCGGCACCAGGGCCCACTCGCTGCCCCTCGTCCAGTGGTCGAGCTTCCAAGGGCCCCCCGAGAAGGTGTACCCGTTGGCGAGCTCGGAGTGGTCCTTGACCAGGTGCGAAGGGTAGATCCCGTAGTTCCCGGCGAACAGCGTCGTGCGCCACTCGGCGAACGGCTCCTTGAAGGTCACGACCGCCGTGTCGGGCCGGCTGTCGTCGACGGTCTCGATCCTGTCGTAGCCGGTGCGGTCGTAGATCTCGGTTCCCTTCGCGACCTGCTCCCACGTGAACTTGAAGTCCTTTGACGTGATGGGCGTGCCGTCCGACCACTTCGCCTGCGGGTTGATGCGGTACGTCACGACCTGCTTCGGCGCGATCGTCAGGGTGGCATCGCCGGAAAGCACACCCGTGGGCCGCGCCGCCCATCCGTTGCCGGACTTCTCGACCGCGTAGGTGCGTGGCATCGTCAGGGCACCGATCGTCCAGAAGAACCAGCCGGAGGCGGCACAGGCGGCCATCCAGTCGGTGCACCCACCCTCCTGTTCCGCCCCCAGGACCAGGGTCCCGCCCGTGGGCACCGCGCCGGCCGTCGTGGGGGTCGAGGCGCCGCTCTTGCCCTCGTCACTCCCGCACGCGGCGGCGACGAGCGATAGGAGAGAAGGGAGACACACCAACCGCCAGATGCCCTGCCGCCTAGGACGCATCACTGGGACCTCCCGCCTCGTGGTCCCCCACATTGAATCACCGCACCTGGTGTGCGCGCTGGTCGGGCGCGCCGAGGAGGGACGGCCCACCTGGCCGTCCCTCCGCTCAGCTCGGGATACGTGCACCCAACCAGTAACCGTTGCCGTCGGGGCTGACGCCGTCCTCCACGGTGTTGCAGGGGACGGGAAAATCCCAATAGGCCTGGGCCGTGCCGGCGCTCAGGGCCCCGAGGCTCAGGGCAAGGGCAGAGGCAGCGGTGAGGCGGATGATGCGGGTGCGGATCGTGTTCATGAGTCTTCCTTCTGTGCTATCTGCGGGGGCTGGGTGCCACCGGCTCGTTGGTGATGACTCTGACGGAAGGTCCACCCCCCCCACATCTGGCGAATGCCTGCATCCGCGATGTCGACGGCCTTAGTTGTGCGCGTCACCGCGCGGCACCGGGAGGGCCGGGGGGCAATACTGGGTGGATGGCGGAGCGGCTCGCGAGCCCCGTGTTTGTCGGTCGCAAATCCGAGTTGGCCGCCCTGCAGACCGCTTTGGCGCGCCCCGGTCGGGTCGTGGCGGTGCTGGTGGGGGGAGAGGCGGGGGCGGGCAAGACCCGCCTGGTGACCGAGTTCGCCACCCCGGCGGCCGCCGACGGCGCCCGGGTGTTGGGCGGCACCTGCGTGGCCCTCGGGGCCGAGAGCCTGCCCTACGCCCCGTTCATGGGCGTCCTGGGCCAGCTCGCCGCCGAGCTGGGCGCCGACGGCGTCGACGCCCTGGTGGGCCCGGCCCGGGCCGAACTGGCCCGCCTGGTGCCTGAGGTACGCCGTCCGGGCGACGACTCGCGTCCCTCTGTCGCCGCCGACCGGGCCGTGCTGTTCCAGGTGGTGTTGCGGACCCTCGAGGCCCTCGGTGCCCTGGCCCCGCTGGTGGTGGTCATCGAGGACCTGCACTGGGCCGACGCGTCCAGCCGGGAGCTGCTCGGCTTCCTGGTGGGCCGCCTGCAGGGCCCGGTGCTGTTGGTGGCTACCTATCGCAGCGACGAGGTCCATCGCCGGCACCCGTTGCGACCCTTCCTCGCCCAGGGAGCACGCTCCGAGCGGGTGATACGCCTGGAGCTGACGCCGCTCACTCCCGACGAGGTGGCCGAGCAACTGGAGGCCATTGCCGGGTCCGCGCCGCCGCCGGCGGTCGTCGAGGCGGTGGTGGCCCGGGCCGAGGGCAACCCGTTCTTCGCCGAGGAGCTGCTGGCCGCCGGGGGCGGGGACGAGCTGCCACCGGACCTGGCCGAGGTCCTCGTCGCCCGCCTGGCCGCCCTGCCCGAGGCGGCCCAGGAGCTGGTGGGTATGGCGGCCGTGGCGGGGCCTCGAGTCAGCCATGACCTCCTGGCGGAGGCGGCGGCCCGAGCCGGTGTCGACCTCGGGTCTGGGCTCGGCGAGGCCATCTCCCACAACGTGCTGGTGGCCGATGCCGACGGGGCCTACGCCTTTCGCCACGCCCTGCTGCGGGAGGCGGCCTACGCCGAGCTGCTACCCGCCGAGCGGTTGTCGTTGCACGCCGCCTACGCCGCCGCCCTGGCGGCGCATCCCGAATTGGCGACGACCCGCGCCGGGGCCGCCGGCGAGCTGGCTCACCACTATCTGGCCGCCCGCGACCCGTCTCGGGCCCTCGGAGCGTCGGTAGCCGCGGCCGCCTCGGCGGCGGAGACCTACGCCTTCGCCGAGGCCCACGCCCTGTACGACCAGGCGCTCAAGCTGTGGGATCAAGTCCCCCGTGCCCCCGAGCTCGCCGCCTGTAGTCGAGCCGAGCTGCTCCAGCGGGCGGCCGACACCGCCCTCCTCGCCGGCCCCGCGGCCCGCGCCACCGCGCTCGTGCGGGTGCGGGACGCCCTCGACCACCTCGACGCCGACACCGATCCGGCTCGCGCCGCGCTAGTGCGCGAGCGCCTGGCCAGACTTCTCTCCGAGAGTGGGGAGGCAGAGGCGTCTCTGGCCGCCAGTCGCGCCGCGGTGGACCTCATGCCCACCCAACCCTCTGCCGAGCGGGCCCAGGTCATCGCCGGCGAGGCCCGCACCTTGATGGTCGCCGGCCGCTACCGGGAGTCCAGCGTGCGGGCCGAGGCGGCCATCGCCGTGGCGCGGGCCGCCGGGGCGCGCCGAGAGGAGGGCTACGCCCTCAACACCCTGGGCTCCGACCTGGGCCGCCTGGGCCAGCCCGAACAGGCCGTCGTCTTGTTGGAAGAGGCGCTCGCCATCGCTGAGGCCGTCGGCAGCATCGAGGACATCAGGCGGGCCTACAACAACCTCATGGCGACCCTCAACGACGGCGTGGGCGACCCCGGACGAGCAGCCGTCGTCGGGATCGAGGGTGCAGCCCGCCTCGATCGCCTGAGCTACGAGGAGGGCGCCACCTACCTCCGAGCGTCCGCGGCGGTCTGCCTCATGGCCTGCGGATCGTGGGCCGAAGCCGACGCCATCGCCGCCACCGTCCTGGACGGTGTGGCCGACGACGTGACGGCGTGGCGGGCGCATCTGGCGGCCGGGACGGTCGCCCTTCGCCGGGGTGATCTCGCCTCGACCCAGGTGCATCTCGAGCAGGCTCGTCGCCTGTGCTCGGAGTTCACCGATCACCGGGCCATGGTCGGCGCCGCCACGGCCGAGCTGGCCCTGGCCGATGGCCTCATCGACCAGGCCCGCAGCATCGTCGACGCCAGCCTCGAGGCCCTCGGGGACACGGACGCCCAGGACTATGTGCGCCTGCTGGTGAGCTTGGGGCTCCGGGCCGAGGCCGACGGGCGCCGAGGCCCGGCCCACGAGCGAGCGGAAGCGCTCATCGAACGCGCTCGGGCGACAAGGGTCGCAGTGGGCGGCGAGCCGGTGCCGGTGACCCACCACGGCGAAGCCCTACAGGTGTTGTGCGAGGCCGAGTGGGCCCGCGTCCGGGGCGAACACGACCCGGCCCGTTGGGCGCACGTCGCCCAGGCGTGGGCGGCCTCCTACCCCTACCAGTCGGCGTACGCCCGCTGGCGGCAAGCGGAGGCCCATCTCGCCACCGGCGCCAAGGACGACGCAGTCCGTTCGATGCGCGAAGCGTTCTCGGAGGCCTCGCGCCTGGGTGCGGCCCCGCTGGTGGCCGACATCGAGGGGCTGGCCCGCCGGGCTCGTATCCGCCTGGCCCCGGCCGCGGCCGCCCAACCGGTGCCCGGGGACGGTGGGACACTGGGGCTGACGCGGCGAGAAGTCCAGGTGCTGGCGCGGGTCGCCGCCGGCGACACGAACCACCAGATCGCCGAGGCGCTGTTCATGAGCGAGAAGACGGCGAGCGTCCATGTGTCGCGCATCCTCACCAAGCTCGGGGTGGCCACCCGGGGCCAGGCGGCGGCCCTCGCCCACCGCCTCGACCTCCTCGACGAACGGTCTGCCAACACGCGCAACTAAGACGTTTGCAAACCGGATGTAGGCATCCGCCAGATGTCGCGGGACCGCCTCTCCGTCAGGGTCATGGCAACGAGCCGGTGGCACGGGCCGCCGGCGGCACCCAGGAGCCAGACCCAAATGAACAAGAGCCGCATCCCCGTCGACAACCTTTCCTCACCGAGCCGAAGCCACGCTGGCCGCGGCGAGGAAATGAAAAGTACCCCCAAGCGCGACCTGATTCGCGCTGCCTTGAACCGCGCACAGTACGGGCGGGCCGCCGCTTCGCTTGTGGCGGTGCTGGTCGCCGTGCTCGTCATGATCTCGCTCGCACCCCCGGTGCGGGCCGCCGCCTCGCCGACCTCTGTAGCTGACGTTCCTCCGCTGCCCCCGATCGTCGGCGATCCGAAATCGTTCGACGGCACGTTCAGCAGCGGCCTGCGCCGCCAGACGTGGGCCGACCCGGAATCGTACGCGGTCGGCGTGAACCAGACGCCGACGGTTGTCCGTGTCCCGGCGGGGGCCCACGACAGCCTGGAAGTCGACCTCAGGATCGACCAGGGCAAGGGGGGTGCCCAGGGATCGTTGGGTGTCCACATGGATGTGTTCGCCACCCCCCGCGACGGAACCCCCGGCTACTACGACTGGGTGCGCGTTTTCGAGAGCCATGTCGAGGAGTCCACCCAGCAAATCACCGACGTGCGGTTGACTTGGGATCACCGAGTGGCGCCCGCCGAGGTCATGGACCTCCATGTGCGGTGCTTTACGTGGGGTAGCCACCCCGAGAACGACGGCTGCGCCATCGGCAACATCCGCGGCTTCGAGGACACCCCCGGTGGTTGGGACCCGATCGCGTGGAACGGTCCCACGGAGCACGGGTTCGGTGTCTACGCCCAGGAAATGCCGCTGGTGGTGCCCGACCGAAACTACGGACCCCGGATCACCGCCGATGGTAGCGACAACCCGTTCCTCGGCGTCGAGCGCAATCTCAACGGGGGCGCGGTCAAGCTCCGCGGCCCCCTCGTCACGCTTCCGACATTCACCCAGGGCTCTTTCTCGGCCAGCATCCGGTGGCGTCGCACCACCAGCGCCGTCGCGCCCGAAGCGTCGCAGCCGGTCACAGTGCGCTTCATGCCGATCGACGACCTGGCCGCAGAGCGCACGATCCTCGCCATTGCTGGGGGCACGTCCACCGCTGACTGGCAGACCCAGACGTCAATTGTTCCGACCAGGTTCTCGGGCAAGGTCGGTCACTTCGTCATCGAGCCCGGCGACTTTTCGCTGGGACCGGTCCAGGCGGTGGGCCTCGACTCGCTGACCTTCTCCCTCAACGGGCAACCCGTCGACATCCCCCTGACACCGTGCACGCCCGGCCCGGACAACGTCGTCATCTACGAGTTCCCCTCGTATCAAGGTCGCTGCGTCGTCAGGGGGATCGGCAGCTACAAGAGCGCACCGACCTTTACTCCGTTGCTGGACAACAGCGCCTCGTCGATTCGAGTCGGCGCCAACGTCCAGGCCCTCCTGGCCCGTGACATCAACATCGAAGGCTCAACCGAGATCTTCGCTGCCGATGACAGTGACTTCAGCAACAACGCGACTCTCGGGAACGACACGATGTCGTCCTTCACCGTGGGAGCGCGCAACGGGTCGGAGCAATGCACCGACGGCCCCATCTCGTTCGGGGAGATCAAGGCGGCGGGGTGCTTCACCCACCCGCAGCCGACGGTGTGGCAAGCGACCGGCGTCGTCCGCATAAACGGCATCGACCTCACCCCTCAGGGCACGATCACGCTCAACGCGGCCGCGGCCACCCTGTCGGTCTCCGGACAGGTCGAGGTGTCGGTGGGCGAGGGCGAGGACCGGATGGTCCTGTACGCCGGCGCCGACTTGGAGTGGAGCCTTTCGGCGGAGCTGAGCCTGGCGCTGCCCGAGAAGTTCACGCTCAAGGGCTTCCCCGTCACAGGCGAGGCCAAGATCACCTGGTCGGGCGGCGAGACCCAGGCCGAGCTCAAGGTCGGACTGCCGGCGCTGTTGGGCGGCGTGACCGCAGACGCGGCGCTGTCGGCCAACATGGAGGACGGCCTGAAGCTGGACTCGGTGTCCATCGCGTTGGGCGAGACCCGGATCGGGCCCCGGCTGACGCTCAAGGAACTGGCGATCAAGTACCAGTTCGCCGAGAGGACCTGGACCGGCACCGGGAAGGTCGTCCTGCCGAGCGGCATCGTGGTGGAGGTCACGTTCGTCTTCACCGACGGCGAGTTCGTGGAGGGAAACCTGGAGGTCACGGAGATCAACCGGCCCCTCGGCAGCGGCGTGTTCCTGCAGACCATCGGCTTCGGCGTCACGGCTGAGCCCTTCGAGCTCAGGGGCAATGCCGCCATCACCGCCGGCCCGAAAGTGAACGACACGGCGGCGGCCACGCTCGACGGGAACCTGAGCTACACGTTCGCCGACCCCGACATCTTCAAGGTGGGCGGGACGCTCAAGCTGGTCGATGTGGAGCTGGCGTCAGGCTCGATCGAGTACGTGATGCCCGACAAGCTGAACATAGAAGGCAAGCTCGAGTTCGACAGGATGGGCATCACGGTGACGGGTGAGCTCGCGGGGTGGATCGACGGCGCCCGCGCCTTCAACATCGAGGGGGCGGCAGCCGTGCGAGCCTTCGACTACGACATCGCCAGCGCCAAGGCAGTGGTGTCCTCGGTCGGCATGGCGGCCTGCGGCAGCGTTTGGCTCCCCTGGGGGGAGGCAAGTGTCGGGGTCGGCTACAAGTGGGGCGAGGAGCCCGACTTCGGCACAGGGTGTGACCTGGGGCCGTACGCCCAGCAGCCCCTTCCCATGGCCGGCATCGGTGGGTACCGGATCAACGAGAGCCTGCCCGTCGCCGCCTTCGCGGTGACCGGCGAGTCGGCCCCGCCGGCGTTCACCCTGGTCGGCCCCAACGGCGAGCGGGTCGATGCCAGCCAGACGGGATCCGACCCTCGGGGCTACCTGGTGGTCATGGGGCCCGAGAACAACACCACCTACGTGGTGCTGGGGCGGCCGGCCGCCGGCAACTGGACCATCGAGGCGCACAAGGGGTCGTCGCCCATCACCTCGGTGCGCCGCTCCGACGGGCTGCCCAAGCCCAAGGTGGACGGCTCGGTGCGCATGGTGCCCAGCCCGGCGTGCCTCAGCTGCCCGGCCCAGGCCCAGCTGACCTGGACGGTCAGCCCCCTCCCGGGCCAGACGGTCACCTTCGCTGAGGTCAGCGACCAGACCTCTCGGATCATCACCACGGCTGACCCGGCCTCGGGATCGGTCACCTTCACCCCCGGTCCCGGCGAGGCCGGCAAGCGCCAGGTCGTCGCCATGGTCGAGCAGGACGGGCTGCCCCGCACCAACCTGGTGGTGGCAACCTTCTAGTCGAGCACAGGGCGGTGGCCCGCCCGACCAATCGTCGTCAAGCGGCGGGGAGCCCTCAGGCTCCCCGCCGTTGCGTTGAGCGATGGGTGATCGACATCGATGATCCGGCCCATGGTGATGCCCGCCGGTCGCGTGAGGGGATCCAGTCGTCGTCAGCCGGGAGTTGCCACGGCCACGGAACGATATGCTGATCTGTATGCGGACGACCATCAATCTGCCTGACGCCCTTGCCGAAGCCGCAAAGGCGAAAGCCGCGGCCGAGGGACGGACGTTCACGAGCGTGGTCGAGGAAGGGCTGAGAGCGGTTCTCGCCGTCGAGCCGACGACCGCGCGGATCACGCTGCCGGCGTACGGCACGCCGGGTGGCAAGGCGCTGATCGATCTCGCTGACCGAGACGCACGTTGGGCGGCGCTTGACGCTGATGGCGCGCGTTGATCGTCCTGCCGGATGTCAACGTCCTCGTCTACGCCTTCCGACGGGAGTCGCCACTCCACGAGCGTTATGCCGCCTGGCTTGCCGATCTGCTGGGTGGGGCCAACGAGGTAGGCCTCACCGAGGGCACGCTCACTGGTTTCCTCCGCATCGTCACCAACCCACGTATCTACGCTGACCCGGCGCCGACGTCGGACGCGTTGGCATTCGTCGATGCCGTGCGCCTCGCCCGGCGACGGAGGTGGGTCGGCGTCACCGACGCGGTGTGGAAGACCTTTTCGGCGCTCGTCGACTCCGATCCGCAGGTCCGGGGCAACCTACTGCCTGACGCATGGCTGACCGCCCTCGCCCTCGCCCACGGGTGCCGCCTCGCCACCGCAGATCGAGGCTTCGGCCGCTTCGATGGGCTCGATTGGTTCGACCCGGCGCGGCCTCGGTGACCGACGGCCAAACGGGGTTCGTCGGCTGACATCGGGCCAGCCGGTTCGGGCTGCGGGCGGGGGAGGCGACCTGGCGGCCTACCGCCCTGGCATCCCGGCGCTGCGGCGGATCTTCCCAGAGGGGCGCGGGGCTGGAAGGGGCACATGGCGCGGCGTAGGCGAGAACTCAGCGTGATCTAAAAGGGCGCTCGGAGCAGCACCGTTGAACGTCGGCCCGTGCGGCCGTCCGATGGCGTCGCTGACATGCCATGGGTGAGGAAGCGACCCGCCTCCCGACGATCACTCGCCGCTTCCTCCAACAACCGCTGCGCAGGAACCGGACAGGCTCTCAAGAGCCGACGTCGTGCCCTCTGTGAACGGCGACCCGGACTGGCTGGACCGTCACCTATCGCCGGATCGGTGTCGCACCGGAACTGGTGATCCGGAGCGCTCAGGTCCAGGTCTACGCCAGCGCGAGTGAGCCCGCAGATCGACGTTCCTAAAGAAGCGGTCAATGTCAACAGCCTTCGACGAAGTCGAAGACGACTTGGGTTGGCTCGCTCGGCCGATCCGATCTGGTTCGCGCGCGCGACAGCAGGAACGCCGTTGTCGAAGAGCGTGGCGCGAAAGGGGCGGTCAAGGCCGGGGGCGCAAAGCCCCCGCCGAAGGGAAGCCTTGGCGGCCCCGTCAGGTAGCGGCGCTACTCACAGTGGTCATCGGGCGCCGCCCCAGCGGCACCCTCACAGGGGAGATGCCGACTGCCTGCAGCGCTATCGCCATCGAGGTCGCCTTCCAACGAGATCGGGCCGGTCAGAACGTCCTCGTCGAGGCGGGCTGGCTGGTGCTGCGCTTTACCTGGGACGACGCGATCCACCGGGCCGACCAGGTCGCGGCCGCAGTTCCGGCGTTACCGGTTCTTGCGGACGAACGGCGTGGCGACGACCTCGGCGGGGAGGCGCTGGCCGCGGGCGTCGATGCTGACCTCGTGGCCCTCGCGGGCGTGGGGCGGGAGGAAGGCGAGGGCGATGCCGTG
>JBOGIC010000818.1:0-2748 GCA_050744985.1 Acidimicrobiales bacterium | reverse complement strand
CCTCGGGCCCGGGTCGGTCGCGTTCGTCGCCGGCGCGCCGGGCGTGGCGTGGGGGCTGGCCCTGGTCGTCGCGGCGCTGGCCGGGCTCGCGGCCGCCACGGGGATCTGCATCGGCTGCGAGATGTGGCTGTTCGTCGCCCGCCGCCGCGGCGTGCAGCTGGTTGCCTGAGGCGTGGTCGTGCGCGTGGCCATGACGGCCCTCCTGGTGGCGGCCATCGCCGTGTCGCCGTGGCTCTACCGGCGCCGGCGTGCCCGGCTGCAGGAGGGGCCGGCCGTCCACCCGCCCGTGCCGGCCGACCTGCTGGCCGGCGCCGAGCGCACGTGGCTGCTGTTCACGACGCCGTGGTGCGCGAGCTGCGGCCCGGTCGAGGACCGGCTCCGGCAGTCCGATCCCGAGGCCCGGGTCGTGAAGGTCGACGCCACGGTCGAGCCCGTGCTGGCCGGCACGTTCTCGGTGCGCAGCGCGCCGACCGCGCTGCTCGCCGACGCGGATGGCCGCGTGCACGCCCGGTTGGTCGGGGCCGCCGCGGTCGAGGAGTACGTCCTCGCCGGCTCAGTCGACGACCTGTAGCCGGTAGCCGATCTCCTGGTCGACAGTGGTCCGCAACGGCCCGAGCGCGTCGGCGCGGCCCGAGAGGTAGCGGTCGAGGAAGCTGACGGTCGCCGTCACGACCACCGACGTGCGCTGCGTCGGGTTGCCGTTGGCGCCCACGAACGGGCCGACGTGGTCGGTGCTGGGAAGGTCGCTCGTGGGCAGGACCAGCATCACCTTCGGGGCCGGCGCGTCGTTGAAGATCCGCTCCCCCTCGGCGATGGGGACCGTCGTGTCGGCCTCACCGTGCACGACGAGGAGCGGCACCTCCGGCGCGCCCACGAAGTACGTGCCCCCGGCGTAGTCCCGTTCCGCACCGGCCAGGACGATGGCCGCCTTCACGCGCCCGTCCCGGCAGCACGAGTTGTACGCCGTGACCAGCGCCGTCTCGGCGCCGAGCGAGTGACCGGCCACGGCGATGCGGTTGGCATCGACGAGGTCGGGCGACGAGCGCAGCATCTCGCCGATGAGGAAGGCGACATCCGCGGGCTGGTTCACGACGTCGGCGGGCCCGGCCCGGAACGTCGTGCTCGTGAGCGGGAACGTCGGCGCCACGACGACGTACCCGGCCTCGGCCCACGCCCGCAACAGCACGCGGTAATTGCCGGCGTTGCTGCCGCTGCCGTGGGCGAACACGACGAGCGGGTAGCCACCCGGCTTCGGCGCCGCGGGGTGGTAGATGTCCGAGACGAGCTCACGGGACGGCTTCGCCGGCAGGTTGCCGGCCGCCGCCGTCGGCCGGCTGGCGTCGACAAAGGTCTCCGTGCGCATGGTGACCTCGTACCGGGCCGGCGCCCGGCCGCCCCCGGCCGAGTCAGCGCCGTCGCCCCCGCACGCGGCCGCGACGACGGCGACGGCGATGGCGACGAGCGCGATCGCCGGCCAGGGCCGGCTGCTCATTCGGTGGTCGGGACGGGCGCCGGGCCCAGCAGCGTCACCTTCCCCGTCGGGATGTCGGCCTTGGGGGGATTGGTCTGATCGCGACCGGAGAGGATCGGCTCGGCCAGGCCCCAGTCGGCGCCGACCTCGGGGTCGTCCCAGGCCACGCCCAGCTCGTCGTCGGGGCTGTAGTACTGGTCGACCAGGTACGTCATCGTCACGTCGGTGAGGGCGGCGAAGCCGTGGGCGACGCCCGGGGGGATGTAGACGCCGCACTCGTTCGTGTCGCCCATGTCGAACACCAGCGTGGCGCCCGCGGTGGGTGAGCCCTCCCGAAGGTCGTGCAGCACCACCCGGGCCGTTCCCCGTATGACGTACCAGTAGTCGGCCTGGTGGAGGTGGTAGTGCAGGCCCAGCAGGCTGCCCGCCACCTTGTCCGACCGGTTGCCCTGCACCATCTCCCGGCTCTCGGAGAACCAGGACCTCCGGTAACTCTCGACGAACCGGCCCCGGTCGTCGCCGTGCGCCTCGGGCTGCACGATGACGACGCCGACGATCACCTCGGACGGCATGACCCGCGGGCCGCGCTCAGGGCTCATAGTGGCCATATCCCCCCCGGTAGAAGATGAGCGGCCGGCTGTCGCGCATGACCTCCAGACCGCGCACCCGCCCTACGACGATCAAATGGTCGCCGCCATCGTGCTCGGCGTCCAGCGCGCAGTCGATCCACGCCAGCGACCCGGCCAGCACGGGCGCCCCCGACGGGGCCGGTTCCCACCCCACGCCGGCGAACTTGTCGGCCCCGCTGGTGGCGAACACCCGGCTGAGGTGCTCCTGGTCCTCGGCCAGCACGCTGACGCAGAACGCACCGGTCTCCCGGATCGTCGGCCACGTCGAGGACTCCTTCGACACGCAGAAAGACACCAGAGGTGGGTCGAGCGAGACCGACGCGAACGAGTTCACCGAGAGGCCGACGGGCCGGTGTTCCCGGATGGCGGTGACGACCGTGACGCCGGTGGCGTAGTGGCCGAGGACGGTGCGGAACCGAGCCTCGTCGATGGTCCCCACAGGCGGAAAAGCTAGGGCAAATGCACGCGGGAGCCGTCCGGGCTCACCACCGCCAGGCCGTCCTGCACGAGGCCGCTGACCATCCGAGCCGCCCGGTCGGGCTCGGCCGGCCAGCCCGCCACCACGGGGACGTCGTAGGTCGCCACCGGGCCGCGACGCAGGGCGGCGACGAGGCGGCCGCGCCCCTGCCGGTCGGACCCGGCGAACAC
>JBOGIC010000817.1:0-5255 GCA_050744985.1 Acidimicrobiales bacterium | reverse complement strand
GCCCCGGCTACCCGGGCGGCCGCGAACCGTGGCAGGGACCGGTCCATGACGAGGGCACGCACGCCGCTCACGCCCCCCGCGAGACCTGGTGCACAGGCCGGGGCGCCATGGGCAGAGGTGGGCGCGGCGCACCGGGCGCCTTGGTCCACTGCTCGACGAGCCAGCCGCGCTTGCGGGCGATGGCCGCCAGCTTCGGCTCGGCGTTGACCGCCACCGGGAACCCGACGGCTTCGAGCATGGGCAGGTCGCTTGCCGAGTCGGCGTAGGCCACGGACTCCGACAGGTCGAGGCCCTCCGCGTCGGCGTAGACGGCCATCACCAGGGCGCGGGCCTCGCCGGTCGGGGGGGCGTCGTCCAGCTCACCCGTGAGCCGGCCGTCCTTGACGGCCATGGTGGCGCACACCACGTCGTCGAACAGCGGCCGCAACGGCTCGATGACGAAGTCCAGCGCGCCCGTGATCAGCACCGTGCGGGTGCCGGCGCGGCGGTGCTCGCGGACGCGGCGGATTCCGGCCGGGAAGGACTTGGTGAGCAGCAAATGGCTGAACAGCTCCCAGGCGTCCTCGCTGACGCGGTCGAGCGGCGCCCCGTCGTAGCGCCGGTAGAAGTGGCGCAGGAAGTCGCCGCGGTCTTTGCGGTCGAGCGCCCACAGTCCGGGCGCCGCCTTCAGCATCCGCACGACGAACCGGGCGCGGTCCTCGTCGGGCATCTTCCGTGTGGCGAGCCACGCGTAGGACTCGACGACGTTCGACGCGATGAGGGTGTTCTCCAGGTCGAAAGCGGCGAAGTGCCGGTCCCCGGACAGCACCGCCCGCCGGGTGCGCTCCTCCCGCGTCTCGCCCTCGCGCTTGGCCCCGCTGGTGCGCACCCGGGCCTGGCGCACGACCGACGGCAGGTGGATGTCCTGCACGTACCGGCGCCAGTCGATGGCCGTGGCGTCGAAGCCGAACGTCGCCTGGTCGTCGGCATCGAGGCGGTCCCACAGCGCCCGCAATCGGGTGTCGTCGAAGATCGCCTCGGTCTCGGCGTAGGCGCCGTAGAGCTTCACGTAGTCCATCGCCCGCTCGGCATCCGACCGCCGCTCCTCGATCCCGCCGGCGATCTCCGCCCGCTCCCCGCGGATGGGAAGCGCGCCGAGCACCTTCTCCGCCCCCCGCAACGCCTGGATCCCGCGCTGGAGCTGGCGCTGCACCTTGCCGCGCCCCGGGAACGACCACTCGGCGGTGACAATGGGCTGGCCGCGGTTGTCGTAGAGGGGGTGCTCACGGAAGTACTCGCGGGTGAGGTCGACGATCTCGTCGTAGCGCAGGGGGTTCCGCGCGCCCGTCGCCACGTGGTAGACGCTCGGCGCGGGCGCCGGTCCATCGGCCGCCACGGCCAGGATCGCCGACACGACGAAGTCGACGGGGATGGCGTCCACGACGCTCTCGGGAACACCGGGGAAGTTCTTCAGCAGGCCCCGGCCGTAGGAGATGATGATCGGCTCGAACATGCGAAAGCCCCGGATCCAGCCCGGGAACGGCTCCATCCAGGCCGACTCGATGACCGACGGGCGCACGATCGTCAGGGGCACGGCGCCGTGGCTTTCGAGCACGGCCCGTTCGGCCAAGGCCTTGGTGTAGGCGTAGGCGTCGGGCCAGCCCAGGCTCTGGGCCCGGGCGCGGCCCGCCTCGACGAGCTGGTCGGCCACCCACTGCTCGCGCACGCGTTCGCTCTTGCTGGCCAGCAGCGGCGGGCCCGCCGCGCCCAGCTCGGCCCGAGCCTCCTTGGCGAAGCGGGCCAGCTGCTCGGGGCGGCGGCTTTCGGCGTCGATGTCGGCCCGGGACCGCCTCGCCGCCGTGACCTCGCCCCGCCAGTCGACCTCGATGGAGAACGGCGTCTCCGGCAGCGGCGCCTCGGGCGCCCTCCCACGGTGGCGGCCGGCCACGTACGCCGTGCTCACGCCGACCATGTGGGGCGCGACGCCGAGATCCTGAAGCGTCTCGAGCACCCGGACCGGCCCGAGCAGGTTGGTCTCGACGGCTCGGTCGAGGGGAGCGTCGAAGCTGACCTGGGCGGCCGAGTGGATCACCGTGCCGCAACCCGCCAGCAGCTCCCGCCCCGCGTCGTCGAGCCCCAGTCCGTCGAGGGATACGTCTCCGCCGACGACGTGGACCCGTTCGGCGACCTCCGCGTCGAAGCGGTCGCCCAGGTCGGCCCGCAGCCGGCCGAACGCGTCGTTGCCGAAGATCTCGCGGCGGGCGCGCTGAGCCGGGGACGTGCGCCGGCCCGGGCGCACCAGCAGCACCAGCTCGGCGCCGGGCACCGACCGCAGCAGTCGCTCGACCAGGGCCGTGCCGAGGAAGCCGGTCGAGCCGGTGACGGCGATGCGCTGGCCCGCGAGCGTCTCTCGGATCACTGCCGCATCTCTAGCAGGACCGCCTAGGGCTCCGAGGCGTTACATCGTTGCAACCGGGTCGTCCACGTCGGAGACTGTGGCGCGTGCTGAAACGACGGCGGACGGCGGTGGCCTTTGTCCTCGTCATGGCGGCCGCCTGCAGCCGGGGAGCGGCCGAGCAAGCCAGCCTCTCGACCTCGACGGTCCCGTTGGATCCGGTCGAGACCACGGCGCCGGCGCCGTCCACCAGCACGACGCTGGCCGCGACGGCGGGCCAGACGACCCCGGGCCTACTCACATTTCGCGGGAACCGCACCCGCACGTTCTACGGCGAGGGACCGGTTCCCGCCAATCCGAGCGTGCTTCGGCGCTTCCCCGACGAGGCGATGTGCTCGATCTCCTACGACGGGGCCGGGCCGTCGAAGTGGTGTGGCTCGGGCTGGACGGGCCAGCCCGCGGTGGCCGAACGGGACGGGAAGACCTGGGTGGTGTTCGGCGCCTACGACCGGGCCGTGCACTTTCTCGACGGCGACACGGGCCGGCGCCTGCTGCCCGATTTCCCGACCGGCGACATCATCAAGGGCTCGGTCACGATCGATCCCGACGGCTACCCGCTGGTCTACACCGGCTCTCGAGACAACTACTTCCGCGTGCTGGCCATCGACCGGGCGGCCCCGACCGAGCTGTGGCGACTCTCGGCCAATGCCGTCAGCCCCGTCCTGTGGAACGACGACTGGGACGGCTCGGCCCTCGTCATCGGCGACTACCTCATCGAGGGCGGCGAGAACAGCCAGTGGCACATCGTCAAGCTCAACCGGGGCTACGGGCCCGACGGCAAGGTGACCGTCGACCCCGAGCTGGTCTTCAACGCCCCGGGCTGGGATTCCGAGCTCCTGGGGGGCCTGGGTGACAACGATGTGTCCATCGAGGGATCGGTGGCCGTGTGGCGCGACACGGTGTACTTCGCCAACTCGGGCGGGCTCGTCCAGGGCTGGGACATCAGCGGGCTCAAAGACGGTCGGGACCCGACCCGCACCTTCCGGTTCTGGACCGGCGACGACACCGACGCCACGGTCGTCATCGACGACGAGGGCATGCTCTATGTGGCGTCGGAGTGGGAACGTCACAACGCCCGGGCGCGCCAGGTCGGGCAGATCGTCAAGCTCGACCCCCACCGGGAGGACCCGCTGGTCTGGTCGATCAACGACCAGCAGGGCGACCCCGACGACCCCGCTGGTGTCGCCGGCGTGTGGGCGACGCCCGCGCTCTACAAGGACCTCGTGATCGTGCCCACCCACGGCGGCAAGCTGCTCGGGATCGACCGGCGCACAGGTGCGGTCCGGTGGTCGAAGGAGCTGCCCGGGCCGACCTGGCAGTCGCCGGTCGTCGTGGACGGCGTCCTCCTGCAGGGCGACTGCCACGGGGTGCTGCATGCGTACGACGTGTCGAACACGGCGGTGGACCCGCCGGAGACGTGGTCGCTGGGGATCGGCGGCTGCATCGAGTCCACGCCGGCGGTGTGGAAGGGCCGGATCTTCGTGGGGACCCGCGCCGGCTTCTTCGTCACCATCGGATAAGTCCTCTCCCCGGCGCTGTGGCTGGCGTTGCGCCAGTTGGCTGCTGTTGTTTCTGTTGCTACCGTGCTTGGAGTGGGTAAAGGGGGGCGACGGCCGGTTGCTCTGCTGGGTGTCGCACTCGCTCTGGCCGGGACGGTCGGCATCGATGGTTCGACGCGTGCCGTCCCGGCCGAGGCCACCGCTCAGGTCGCGGCCCAGGCCGCCGCGCAGGTCGCCGCCAAGGTCGGCTTCCAGATCGGCGAGACCTCGGCCGACGAGGCCCGCCTGCTGGAAGAGGTCGAGGGTTCCCTCAACCGCAAGAAGGGCTTGGACGGCAAGCTCGACGAGCTCGATGCCCGGCTGAAGGTCACCCGCAGCGACCTGAACAACGCCCAGGTCCGCCTCAAGGGCCTGGTGGCCCGGCAAGGCGGCACCGAGGCCCGCCTGGCCCAGTTGCGCCAGCAGCTCGAGGGGGCCAAGCACGCGCTCGCCGAGCAGGCCATCGCCGCCTACACCGGCCAGACCGACGCCGGCCGCCTCACGGCGCTGGTGCTCAGTTCGCCCGACATCGGTTCCCTGGCCACCAAGCAGTCCTACATCCGGGCGGCCACGGCCACCCAGGCCGACCTCATCGTCAACCGCGAGCGTCTGCAGGAGCAGACCAGGGACCTTCTCGGCCAGCTCGCCGCCGACCAGGCCCGTACGAAGGCCGAGACCGCCGTCATCGCCGCCCAGGAGTCGCGGCTCAAGAACGAGCGCGAGTCCGAAGCGGCCGTCCGGTACCAGGTCAGCGTCGAGATCGCACGGGGGAACGACCTGCTCCAGGAGGTCATCGCCCGTCGCGACGAGTTCGAGGGCAAGGCCCGCGAGCTGGAGGCCCAGTCGGCCGCCATCGCCGAGACGATCCGGGGCCGGTCGTCGTCATCGTCCGCCTCCTCCTCGGCGTCGTCGTCCTCGTCATCGTCGTCATCGAGCGGCTTCGGCAGCCCGCTCGACTCGATCCGGGTGGCGTCGCCGTACGGCTGGCGGATCCACCCGATCTACGGCGACCGGCGGCTGCACACCGGAGTCGACCTCAACGCCGGCTCGGGGGCGCCGATCCGCTCGGTTGCCGGCGGTGAGGTGATCAGCTCGGGCTGGCTCGGCGGGTATGGGAACGCGGTGATCGTCGACCACGGCGGCGGGACCGCCACCCTCTACGCCCACATGAGCGCGATCCTCGCCGGCCTTGGCCAGCACGTGGACAAGGGTCAGGTGATCGGCCGCGTCGGCTGCACGGGCTCCTGCACCGGTCCGCACCTGCACTTCGAGGTGCGGTTGGG
>JBOGIC010000816.1:0-1885 GCA_050744985.1 Acidimicrobiales bacterium | reverse complement strand
GTCGACGAGCGCCTCGTAGCGGTCGAGGTAGCCGGCCAGGACGGCCTGGGCGGCGTCGGCCGGGAGGCGGTCGTGGAAGCGGGCGTGCAACAGCGTGAGGCCGGTGACCTCGCCCTGCTTGACCTCGGGGACGATCACGACCGTGCGCTGGTCGGCCCCGCCCTTGGCGACCAGCACCTCCCGCAGCGACGCCGCCCGGCTCTTGGAGCCGCGTAGGCGAGGGTCGCGATCGGTCCGGGTCGGGATCCTCAACGCCACGCCGCCCCGGTCGACCACCCGGACGGTGGCGTCCACGCCCACGCGGCCCTCGACCTGGTACCGGGTCCAACCCGTGACCTCGGCGACCGCCGCCCCGAGCCCGGACAGCGAGCGCAACGAGCGGTAGCCGAGGCGGTCGCGGGTCGCCCCGGCGCCGAGCACCTCTTTCACGAGGGCGCTGGCGTACAGCGCCTGCTCCGACCGGGATATGCCGACCGTCACCGTCTTGGCCTGGTGCTTGATGGCGTCGACGGGCCGGGTGAGCTGGCCGATGGCCAGCGTGAGCCCGTCGGTGAGATCGGCGAGGAACGCCGTCGGTGTGGCAACCCGGCCGGTCTCGGTTTCGTAGGACTCGAGCCCGCTCGGCGCCGTCGCGTGGCGCAGCAGCGTGGCCACCCGCACGGCGGTGCTGGCCTCGAGGTGGCCGTCGTAGCTGCCCCCCTGGAGGTCGCTGAGGAACTGCCGCGCCGGGCGCTCCGCCAGCGGACCGAGGCGCTCGATGGCGTCGAGCCCGTCGCTGCCCTCGATCGCGGTCTCCACCGCGGCGCGCACCTCGCGCAGCGGGCGAGCCTGTGCGTCGATGGCCAGCGCCGCCTCGTACCCGAACAGGTGGCCGGCCATGGCCGTCAGCACGAACGCCAGCGCCGGCTCGATGGCCGGTACGCTGAGCACCTCGATCGCCGCGTCGAACGGGTTCACGTCCGGCCCCTCGTCGGCGATCACGATCGGCGCCGCCTTGTGGGCGCGGTAGATCGCCACCTCCTTGGCCACGTCCTCGGCGTTGGTGCCCGACAGCCCCGTGGCGCACACGAGGATCAGCGGCTCACAGGACAGGTCGATGTGCTTTTTGTCCTCGGTCAGGTCGTAGGCGATCGACTTGTAGCAGAGCTCGGACAGCTTGATGCGTAGCTCCTGGGCGGCGACGCGGTTGGCGCCGTTGCCCACGACGGCCCAATACCGCCGGGGCGGGGCGTGGCGCTGGGCGGCGGCGGCGATGGTGCTGCGGCGGGCCAGCACCCCCTCCATGGCGTCGGGGAGCTGGCGGAGCCCCTCGAGGAGCGACGCCGGCGCCCGGCCCTTGGCGCCGAGCTCGTCCGCCAGGGCGAGAGCCAGCAGCACGCCCGCCGCGACCTGGGCGTAGAACGCCTTGGTCGACGGCACGGCCATCTCCACGTCACGCCCGTCGGAGGTGTAGAGGACGCCGTCGACCTTCTCGACGAGGTCGCTGTTGCGCCGGTTGACGATCCCGACCACCGCCGCCCCCCGGGCGCGCACGAGGTCGACGGTGCGGTTGGTGTCGGTCGTCGTGCCCGACTGGCTCACGGCCACGACCAGCGTGTCGCTCATGTCGTCGGTCATCCCGAACCCGGACAGTTCCGTCGCCGGCGTGGCCTCGACGGTCACGCCCGTGCCGATCAACAACTGCCGGAGGACGTTGGCGAAGCTCTGGGCCGCCACCGCCGCCGTCCCCTGCCCGATGGCGGCGACCCGCGTGATGGCGCCACCCGCCAGCCGCGCCCGGATCGTCGATGGAAGGGTCTCGTCGCCAGCACGACGGCGGCGCGGCCACCGGGCCCCGGCACGAGGCGACCCCGCAGCGTCTTGCGGACCGACTGCGGGGCCTGGG
>JBOGIC010000815.1:0-2527 GCA_050744985.1 Acidimicrobiales bacterium | reverse complement strand
ACCGTGATCCGCGTGCCGCCGGGCGCGACGACGGTGGCGTCCTCCGCCAGTCGCAGCGGCAAGGACTGGCCCACGCGCAGGTCCCCGGGCGGAGCGACGGCGCCGGCCAGGTCGGCCAGCAACCGGTCACCCAGCACTGGGAACGCCACCTGCACGGGCAGGTTGCTCTCCGCCAGCGTGAACCCCATGTAGGCGAACGGCCGGCCCTGGCGGCTGCCCCGCAGGACGAGCGACGTGGCCTCCGAGCCGACCAGCACGTCGTCGCCCGGTGCGTCGAGGCGTTGGGCACGCGCCACCGCGACCTCGGACAGGTCGAGCCCGGCGAGCAGGTCGTCACCGTTGCGCACGAGCGTGATCGCCGGGTTGGCGGCCTCGCCCGTGACCGCCACACCGGGCGCGCCGCCGGGCGGCGCGATGGCCAGGAACGGCACGCCCGGATCAGGGGGGACGGCGACGCCGGCGTAGATGGCGAGGTCGTAGCCGGGCGCCGGGCGGCTGTCGGGGGCGCGGTCGACGGTCACCGACGGCAGCACGGTGAGCAGGCGCTCCAGGTACAGGTCGTCGGGGCCGGCCCAGAGGACGCGCAGGGCCCGGCGGCGCCCGGCCACGGCCACGGCGCGGTTGTCGGCGCCGAGGAGGTCTTCGCCCTCGAGGAACGCTTCGACCCGGTCACCCACGAGGATGTCGACCTCGCGCTCCACGGCGGCGCCGGCGCCGAGCACGACCCGCTCCCGGTGCACGGTGCGGCCGTCGACGTCGAGGCGAAGGTCCTGGGTAGCCGCCGGCCCACCGGTGTTGCGCAGGCTGACCCGGGCGTGGAGCCCGCTCCCGCGGGGCTCGACGGTCAGGCGGGTGATCGCCCGGTTCGTCGCCTCGGAGCCGATCCGGACGTAGCGAGTGCCCGGCGGCAGCATCTTCTGCTCGGCGTCGGTGAGACCTCCGTCGGAGAAGAGCAGGAAGCCGACGGACACCCCGGGTGTTTCCAGGCTCTCGGCCAGGCTGAAGGCGGTGGCGAAGTCGGCCGTGCCCGCCGTGGTGCGGATGGCGCCGACGGCCTCGTCGAAGGCGCGCCGATCGGGACTCGAGGACAGCACCACGCGCGGCTGGCTGTCGGCGACGACGACGCTCGCCTGCCCGCCCGCGGGCAGGTCGCCCCGCAACGCCCGCGCCTTCGTCACCGCCGACCCGATCCGGTCGGGCTCACCGTCGGCCGCCGCCATCGACCCCGACGCGTCGACGATGAAGACGGTGTGCTCGGCCAGCGGCGCCGTCGTCACCCGCACCGGGCGCGCCGCGGCGAGAGCCAGCAGCGCGACGGCGGCGAGTTGCAGGAATAGAAGCACGCTGGGCCGGAGCCGCTGCCATGGCGAGGCGACCGACACCGGGTCGGCGATCTCCCGCCACAAGAACGTGGAGCTGACTTCGACGGGAGGGCGGCGGGGCCGCAGGACGTGGAGCATCACGATGGGGATCGCCAGCGCCAGGAGCCACAGGCCGGCCGGGTTGGCGAGCCTCACCGCAACAACCCCGCCCGTTGCCAGCCGCCGAGGAGGGCGGCTTCGAAGTCGTCGGTGGTCAACAGGCGGAGGTAGGTCGCGCCGACCTGGCGGCACCGGGCCGTTATGCGGGCGAGCCAGTCGTCGACCGACCGCTGGTAGCGGCGCAGCGTCTCGGGCGCCAGGCTCACGGCCAGCCGATGCCCGGTCTCCCGGTCCACCAGCTCGAGGTCGCCTTCGAGGGCGGGGCGCAGCTCGTCGGGGGCCAGCACGTGGACGACCACGACGTCGGCGCCACGCGCCGGCAGCCGCGTGATCGCCGCCTCCCATTCCGGCGTCAGCAGGTCGGAGATCACGACGGTCAGGCCGGCCGGTCCGGGCCGGCCCAGCAGATGCGACGCAGCCGCTGCGAACGGCGTGGCCCCGCCGGCCTCGAGGGCGGCGAGATGGTCGAACAGGGCGGGCGCGCCGCCCCGACCGACGAAGCGCCGCGCCTGCGTACGGCGCTCACCGAAGGTGTGGACGCTGACCGTGTCGCGCCGGGTGAGGGCGACAAAGCCGAGGGCGGCGGCGACCCGCCGGGCGGCGTCGAGCTTGCCGTCGCCCGCCATTGACGCCGAGGTGTCGACGAGCAGGCGGAGGTGGAGGTCCTCCTCGGCTTCGAACAGCTTGATGACGAGGACGTCGAGGCGGGCGTAGAGGAAGTAGTCGATGCGCCGGAAGTCGTCGCCCGGGTGGTACTGGCGGTAGTCGGCGAAGTCGGGCGACGAACCCCTGCGGGTCGAGACGTGCTCTCCAGCGAACCGTCCGGCGAGGCGCCTCCTCGTCGCCAGCTGCAGCGCTTCGAGGCGAGCGAGCAGGCGCGGCTCCAGCAGGGCGGTCACGGCGTTCTGGCCACGCAGGCCGGTCCCGGCGTTCTGGCCACGCAGGCCGGTCCCGGCGTTCGGGCCACGCAGGCCGGTCCCGGCGTTCGGGCCACGCAGGCCGGTCACGGCGTTCTGGCCACGCAGGCCGGTCACGGCGTTCTGGCC
>JBOGIC010000814.1:0-2786 GCA_050744985.1 Acidimicrobiales bacterium | reverse complement strand
CCAGGACGACGGCCCGTTCCTCTTTCGTGGGGCCCTCCTGATCGGGAGCCCCCCTTCGCCCACTTCCCCGCCCGTGAAGTTACACTGATGTCATTCGCTGGTGGTGGATGGCGCTAAACAAGAACGTTCGCCCAAGGGAACAGTGCCGGCAGAACTTCCGAGTACGGCGTGAGGCCAAGGAGAACAAACCAGCTCGCCTCCGAGATCACGGCTCCGGCGTCATCCTCGACGGGAACGCGGATCTCGCTTCGGTCGCGCGCCCTCAAGGTGACGGGCGGACAACTCGATGTCGGTGCGGCGGGCGTCATGAGGCGCCCGTGCGCTCGACGACCTCTCGGGTGTCTCAGTACGCGCGCCCCAGAACGCGGCAAGCTCAGCCGACCGAGCATCCCCGAGGTGCCGTTCAGGGACGCTCGCAAAGTCTCCCGCCGACCACCCAGGAACCGGCGCGAAGTCTCGCTGGCATGGCGCCCGATAACGCGCTGGCGGCCGTCGGAGGCTTCTGACACCTGCGGCGTGTGGACGACGACGAGACAGCGAAGGACCAGCGGGCAGCTCACAGCCCGAGTTCGATTCCGAGGGTTCGTTCAGGCACTTGCGGCTGGCGATACCAGGGCGGTTCGATGTCGCGGCCTGCCGACGGAGGTGGCTCGTGGGCGACGCCCATCGCGTCGTCGAGTCGCTGGAGTCCGGCGTCAATGACCTGCAGGCGGTGCCGAACGTCGTGCTGGCGGATCCAGGCCTTGCGCTTGTCCCGCTGCGTCTCTAGGGCCGACCGGCGGGCCCGGACACGGAGCTCGGCCTGGTCGAGGCGTTGGTGCTCGGGAGCGCTCAGCGTGTCGATCCGTTGAAGGGCGCTCGATCGGCGGTCCGCCCACCCCCCGAGATCGGCTTCGAGTCGCCGGCGATCCCGCCGGGTGGGGTGGTCGGATGCGAGGCGGCGGCGCAGGTCGGCCATGGTCCGCTCGGCTAGCTCGACCTCTCGCACGACCTCGCCGATGGCGGTGTTGGCGTCGCGACCCCGGCCGGCGACGAGATCCTCGCGTTCGTGGTGGAGGCAGGCGTACTCCATCTGCGCGGCCATGATGGCGTCGGTGGGATCTGGCGGGATGGCGGCGATGATCGCCCGGCGCTCGGCCAAGAGGCGCTGCCGCTGGCTGGCCAGGTCCAGTCGATGCGAGTGAACGACCGGTGCCGGCGCAGCCGGTTCCCTCACGGGCACTTCGGTTTCGGTCACCCAGGTCAGTCGCCGCTCCGTGGCCCACTCCCGGCTCAGGTCCTCGGCGGCCTGCTCGGGCGAGTCGGCGACGACGTAGACCGTCGAGCGCTCCCTAGCCCGGCTCATCTTCACGTAGGCCAGCTCCCGGCCGCCGCCGTCGTCGAGCCCGTGGGCCCGCTCGACGGTCGAGCCCTGGCTGCGGTGGACGGTGATTGCGTAGGCGTGGGCCAGGCTCGTAGCGCCGATTTCGTCAGGGCCGAGGGAGTGCAGCGCTCCGTCGTCGTCCATGCGCACGGTGAGCGAGGTGGTGGTGGCGTCGATCGCCGCCACGGTGCCGGTCTCGGACGTGACGACCCTTCCACCGGCGCCGGGAGCAAGGGTCACGACCCGGTCGCCGACGGCGTAGCGGGCACCGCCGGGGGCGACGAGCTCCTCGTCGCCGAGCCCGCCCAACGCCCGCCACGCTTCCCGGCCGAGGCGGTTGAGCTCGGCGACGTTGGCCCGCCGCCAGGCGTACATTTGCGCCTGACGGCCCTCGGCGACATCGCTGGCCCAACCGGCAACCGTCGCCGCGAGGGCGCCGGTGCGGTCGGGTTCGGTCACGATGCGGCCGTTGGCGGCGTACCAGGCAACGGCGGCGGCAACGTCGCCGTCCCGCAGCTGCGCGAGTGCGGCACGCTCGGCCACGTCGTGCTGGCGCACGTTGTCGGCCAGGACGTGCACGGCGTCGCCGTAGCGGGCGGTGAGGGCCTCGAAGCCGCCGCCGGGCCCGACGGCGCCGAGCTGGCGGTGGTCGCCCACGAGCACCACCTTCGCCCGTACCGCCGAGGCGGCGTCGAGCAGGCGCAGCAGGGCGGCGTCGTCGGTCATGGCGGCCTCGTCGCACATGACGACGTGGCGGTCGGTGAGGGCCAGCTGGCCATGGTCGAGGCGCCAGCACAGCGACGCCAGGGTGCGAGAGGGCTCGACGCCGGCCTGGCGGCCCAGGGTCCGGGCCGCCTGGCCGGACGTTGACGTACCGATCACGGCATAGCCCTCGGCCTCGAAGGCCTCCCGCACGGCGGACAGGGCGGTCGTCTTGCCCGCCCCGGCCACCCCGACGATGAGATCGACACCGCGGCCCGAGCCGGTGACGCCCAGCACCGCCTGACGCTGGCCGACATTGAGCGACACGCCCAGGTCCGCCTCCCGCTCGGCGATGGCCCGGCGGGCGGCGATCTGCGGCACCGCCGGCGCGTCGTCGCGACGGACTTCGCGCTCCACAGTGGCGGCGATGGAGCGCTCGGTGGCGATGGTGGCGGCCGTGGCATACACGCGCTCGCGGGCCGAGGGCTTGGCGACGAGGGGTACCGCCTCAGAGTCGGCCAGGGTGGCGCTCACCACCCGGGGAAGCTCGGCGGGCTCGAGGCCGAACAGCGCCGGCGCCACGGCCACCACCACGTCACGGCGGGCGAAGACCTTGCGTGACGCCAGGGGTCCGTCGTGGGCCAGCGTGCGACCGACGAGCGCACGGGTCTCTTCCTCCTCCAGGGCCTATCGCAGCCTTCGGCCGCAACCAAACGGGTCG
>JBOGIC010000813.1:0-10624 GCA_050744985.1 Acidimicrobiales bacterium | reverse complement strand
CCTCGACGCGTTCCGCAATGCCCTCAACCGCCAGCATCCCATCGACTACTTCGGCTACGGCTACTACGGGCGCTGGCTCAAGGGGGCGGAGAACCTGTTGACCGACAGCGCGATCCTCGCTCCCGGCGCGATCGAGGCCCGGGCCCGGAAGCTGCGCGGGGAGGACGTCGAGGAACCGCCGGCGCCCGAACCCAACAAGCCGGACTACACGCCGACGGCGGCGGGGTCGTTGCGCCCGATCGACACACCCCCCACGTTCTCCGTCGGTGACCGGGTGCGGGCCGCGGACATCCACCCGCCCGGCCACACCCGCCTGGTGCGTTACGTGCGCGGCCGCACGGGGACGGTCGAACGGGTGCAACCCGCCCACCTGCTGCCCGACACCAACGCCCACTTCCAGGGTGAGAACCCCCAGCACGTGTACGCCGTGGCGTTCGACTCAACCGAGTTGTGGGGGCCGGACGCCGAGCCGTTCACGGTCGTCATCGACCTGTACGAGTCCTACTTGGAGGCCGCGTCGTGACCACGTCGGACACCACCGCCGAGCGCCTGCCGATCGAGCTGCGCACCGAGGCCCTGGAGTCGCTGCTCGTCGAGCGCGGCCTGGTCGACCCGACGGTCATGGACAGGTTCATCAAGATGTACGAGCAGGATGTCGGCCCGCTCAACGGCGCCAAGGTCGTGGCCAAGGCGTGGGTGGACCCCGAGTACAAGGCCCGCCTCCTCGAAGAGGGCACGACGGCCATCGCCGAGCTCGGCTTCAAGGGCCCGCAGGGCGAGCACATCGAGGTACTCGAGAACACGCCCGAGGTCCACAACGTCGTCGTGTGCACGCTCTGCTCGTGCTACCCGTGGCCCGTGCTGGGCCTGCCGCCAGGTTGGTACAAGGACCCGGCCTACCGCTCCCGCATCGTGCGCGAACCCCGCACGCTGCTGGCGGAGCTGGGACTGCCGCTCGACGACGACGTCGACGTGCGGGTCTGGGACTCCAGCTCGGAGGTGCGGTACATGGTGCTGCCCGAGCGGCCCGCGGGCACCGAGGGCATGTCCGAGGAGGAGCTGGCCGGTCTGGTCACGCGCGACGCCATCGTCGGTGTGGCGAAGGTCCAGGGCCTGTGACCAGCAGTCCCGCGCTCGACATCGACGGACCGGCGGCACCGCCGAGGAGCAACGGCGAGCTGGTCTTCGCCGAACCGTGGGAGAGCCGGGCGTTCGGACTGGCGATGACGCTGCACGACCGGGGCGCCTTCGACTGGGAGACGTTCCGCCTCGCCCTCATCGCATCGGTCGCGGAGTGGGAACGCGACCAATCCGACGGGGAGCGCTGGAGCTACTACCGGTGCTGGCTGTCGGCCCTCGAGCGGGTGCTGGCGGACGGCGGCGTCGTGACGGCCGACGAGGTCGCGGCGCGGGCCGGCGAGCTGGCCGAGAGACCGCCGGGGCATGACCACCAGCACTGACGGCGGGCGGCCGCGGACCCGGAGCGTCGACGCCACCTGGGAGGGCGGCTACCGGTGCCGGGTGCAGGCCGGCCGGTTCGAGATCCGGGTGGACGAGCCGGTGTCGTCGGGCGGATCCGACACCGGGCCGCAGCCGACGGAGGTGTTCCTGGCGTCGTTCGCATCGTGCTTCGCGCTGGCCATCGCCCACGTCGCCCGCAAGCGCGACATCCACCTCGAAGACCTGGCCGTGAAGGCCACCGGCACCTACGACGGGCCCAAGTTCGTCAACATCCGCCTGGACATCACGTCGAGCCACGACCGGCCGGAGCTGGAGAAGCTGGTCGAGCGGGCCAAAGGCGTCTGCTATGTCTCCAACACACTGCGGGTGCTCGACGACACGGAGGTCGTCATCACCGACGCCGTCACCGATGACACCGATGACGCAGCGCCACGTCAACCGCCGCGCTGAACAACTTCTGCACCGCCTCGTCCCGCCACGCATGGCAGGCCGCGAACTCGAGCCAGTCGCCCGGAGGGATGACCGGTTCCTGGCTGTAGTCGAGTTCGTCCCACGTGACGGCCAGTTCGAGCAACTCGACCACCGCCGAGAGATCCGCCTCCGCCTGCAACAAGCGGTCGTGGTGGGCGCGGGAGGCCGCTGCGAACCGGCACTGGCAGACCATCGTGCGTGACAGCGTCGTCTGGGTCACGCTTGCCTCCTTCCTCGACGAGCGCTCCAGCGTGTCGCCCTCGCGTTGCACAGAGATTGCACGGCCATTGCCGGGGCGCTAACTGATGGTCAGTCTCACGGATGGAGGGCCGAGTGGCAACCGGTTCTTCCTCGACGCCGGCGTGGTTTGTCGCTCATACGGCTCGGGGGAAGAACGGCCCGTCCCGATTCAGACGAACGAAAGGCCACGGCATGAAGAAGCGCTATCTGCTGCTCGTCATCGCGCTCGCGCTAACGATCGCGGCCGCAGGCTCCGCGGGAGCGCAGACCTCGGGAGGCCTCGGCGGCCGGGTACAGATGACGATGCACACCCACAGCGCCGGTACCCTCCTCTTCCCGATCGACCGCTTGGCCTACAGCATCCCCGTGGGTGAGACGTTCGCCTACTCCTCGCGGCGCTGTACCGCCAACGCCCCGTTCAACGACGTCGGTCTGAACTTCATCCCCGACTATCCCGGCGTCGACAGCGCCACCGGCTTCGCATCCGTGCGGTACGGCATATCGGGCGTCGTCGCCGCCTCGAACGGAGACCGCGGCAGCGTTCAGGGCCAGATCCGGGCCGTGCTGTGCATTCCGGGGGACAGCCCGACCGGGCGCGTCGAGTCCGGGAACGCCATCCAGATGAGCTTCTGGGCCAGCTTCGCCCGCACCGACGCCAACAACGTGCACATCCAGGGCGGCTTCCAGTTCTTGCCGAACGAGAGCACGGGAACGTTCCGGGACCTGCAGGGCGGCGGCACGATCCAGGGCCGGTTCACCTGCCTGTCGGGCTCGTGTGCCGAGTTGGGTGAGTTCACTGATTTCGTCGGCTCGACGGGCAACCCCAACCTGGGCCCGGGGCTGCTCCAGCCCGGGTTGTTCGGCACCTGGTTCGACCCGACGATCGGGCCCATCGCCGGGCCGGTCGGGTAGCCAGTCTGACCAGCCCACTGTTCGCCGGTGGACGGCCGCTGGGGTCCGTCCACCGGTGTCGTGCGCGTCAGCGCAACAGGTCGGCGATCAGCGTGACCCACACGTCCGGGTGGTCGGCCGCCGCCACGGTGGCGTCGGCGCCGGCGAGCATCTCCCCGCCGGGCGTGACGGCGACGACCGGCACGTCGACGGCGTCTCCGGCCTGAAGCCCGGCGACGAAAGACACGCCCGCCGGCGTCACCGCATCGACCAGCACCAGCGTCGGGAGGAGCGCGCCGCAGTCGTCGGGCGTGATCCCGTCGAAGGTGCGTGACTCGAGCCGGCAGTCCCCGAGGCTGTCTCGAAGCTGATCGACGGCGGCGCCGCCCAGCCCGACGGCCAGGACGACCTTCGTCAGATCGCCGGCCAGGCGCCGGGCGGATCGGGCATTGGCGGCGACGTTGTCCATCGAGGTCGAGTAGCCACTGGTCCCCTCGCCGCCGAAGAACGACTCCTCGGTGGCGCGGGCGTTGAGGTCCGCCTCGCCCGTCGCCAGGTCGGTCGACCACATCACCCACGGCGCGTACCCGAGGTCGAGGTTGGTGTAGGTCAGCGCGCCGATCGCCGGCAACTCGCCGCCGAGCGCAGTCATCCCCCGGGCCGTCAGCACGGCGCGCAGGTCCTCACCGATGGACGGGCCGGTGGGCGGCTCCTCGTCGCGCACCAGGACGGTGCGGTCCGACACCCGGAACGCGAGCGACCACCACGCCTCGACCTTCAGGGTGCCCCGCTCGACGTTCAACGCCGGCCCGAAGGCGGACAGCGCACCCTCGAGGAACGCTTCGATGACCTCGGAGTCCTCCATTGCGGTAACGCTATGCGTCGTGGGTGGGATCTTCATCAGCTACCGGCGCGACGACACCGCCTACATCGCCGGCCGGCTGCGCGACGATCTGGCCGAGCAATTCGGCGACGCCTTCGTCGTCTTCCGCGACATCGAGACCATGCCGCTCGGCCCCTTCCCGGAGCAACTGGCGGCCGCCATTGCCGACGCCGACGCCGTGCTGGTCGTGATCGGCGACGGATGGCTCGGGCCGCGCCTCCATGCGCCGCAGGACTGGGTGCGGCGCGAGATCGCCGCCGCCCTCGAACAGAACAAGGTCGTCGTCCCCGTGCTCGTCGAAGGCGCGCCGTTCCCCGCGGCCGGCGACCTGCCGGCGAACATCCAGGCCCTCGTGATGCAGCAGGTGGTGGAAGTGCCCGACGCCCGATGGGAGTACGAGCTGGGCCGGCTCGTCGACCGGCTGCGGGTCGTGCTCGGTGTCCCGGCCGGGACGCGGGTCGTGACCGGCCCCTGGTCGGGGCCCGAGGCACCCGTGCGGCTGACGGTCGACAAGATCGAGGTGCAGGCGGCCACCATGCGGTTCCACGTCGCCGTCGAGAACGCCACGGCCGACGAGCTCTTCCTGCCGGCCGACACCTTCGACGTCACCGACGACACCGGCCATCAGTACACGTCGGGCGCGGCCGCGTCGGGCTGGCCCACCGACGTTCCGCCCGGCACCGCGCGCGGCACGATCGACATCGGCGAAGGTCTCCAGAGCGCGGCGGCGGTAATTGAGGCAGGATGGGTGCGAGCCCTCGGGACATTCGAAGTCGGATCGGTCTACGCGACGGTGCGGCTACGGCGGTGAGCTTTTCTCGCGTATCACCACGTGTTCGCGGCGACTCAACACCGGCGACTAGCGCTGAGCGACTACACACGGAGGGCAACCATGAACGTCGAGCCTTGGGTCCAGCTGAGCAACGGCGCATCGGGAGATGCGGTGCGGGGCATGCAACACCTCCTCCGAGCCCACGGGTCGGGCATCGCCGCCGACGGCGCGTTCGGGCCGCTGACCGAGGCCGCGGTGCGCGACTTCCAGACCGCCCAGACCCTGCCCGTCGACGGGATCGTGGGCCCGATCACATGGGGACGTCTCGTGATCGCAACGTCGTCCGGCAGCACGGGTGAGGCCGTGCGCGGCGTCCAGAGCTTCGGCCTCGTGCTGATCCCCGAGCAGCCCCCCCTGGTCGTCGACGGCATCTTCGGCAACGAGACGAACAGCCGGGTGCGTCTGTTCCAGAGCCTGTGGGGTCTGGCGGTCGACGGCATCGCCGGGCGCAACACGTGGTCCTACCTCGGTGCCGACAAGCGGACGGTGTGGCCCCTCGTGCGCCCCGGCTCGACGGAGGCCGACAACTTCCGGGTGCGGACGGTCCAGTACCTGTTGCGGTCGCGCGGATTCGCCATCGCCGCCGACGGCATCTACGGGCCGCAGACCGCCGAGGCCGTCCGCCAGTTCGCCATGAGCCAGCGCGCCGTGGACGTGGACAACGTCGTCGGCAACCTCACATGGCCGGCGCTCATCGTCCAGGTCGGCCCGGGCAGCACCGGCGACGCGGTCAAGGCCGTGCAGGTCCTGTTCTCGGAGCTGGCCCTCGACGGGGTCTACGGGCCCGACACGGAGCAGATGGTGAAGAAGTTCCAGGAGACGTGGGGCCTGACGAAGGACGGCGTCGTCGGGCCGATCACCTGGCGCACGCTCGTCATCCCCAAGTTCGACTGACGCGGAGCCGCGCTTGCGCATCCTCTTCACCACCACGCCGGGCTGGGGGCACATCCATCCGATGGTGCCCCTGGCCCGTGCGTTTCTCGACCGCGGTGACGAGGTGCTGTGGGCGACAGCGCAGCATGCGTGTGCGCGACTCGAGCGCGAAGGGTTCCGAGCCGTGCCGGCCGGCCTCGAAGCCGTCGACATGCCCGAGTTCTTCAGTCGGTTTCCCGAAATCCAGCAATTACCGCCGCCGCAGCAGCCCGACGTCATGTTTCCCCGCCTGTTCGGCGCGGTGCGGGCCGGACCGATGCTCGACGACCTCCTGCCCGTCGCGAGGGACTGGCGACCGTCGCTCGTCGTGCACGACGCCGCCGAACTGGCCGGGCCGATTGCGGCCGCCGCCGTTGGCGTGCCCAACGCATCCCATGCCTTCGGTGCCCTGCTCCCTCCGGTACGCCTCATCACCGCCGGCGAGATGGTCGCGCCGTTGTGGGAGGCCCAAGCGCTTACGCCGCCGCCCTACGCCGGCAGCTACGAGCATCTGTACCTCGACATCTATCCCGGCAGCCTCCAGGACTGGGACACGGCCCACGTGCCGGTGCGCCAACCGCTGCGGCCGGTGACGTTCGCCGGCGCCGGCGACGAGGACCTCCCGCCCCTCGTCACGGACGCCGGCGCCGATCCGCTCGTCTACGTCACGTTTGGCACCGTGTTCAACCAGGACGTCGGGCTGGTGACGACGGTGGTGGAGGCGCTGCGCGACCTGCCTGTCCGGGTGGTGGTGACGCTCGGTCCGACAGGGGACCCAAGCCGGCTCGGGCCGCAGCCCGACCACGTGCATGTTGCCCGTTACATTCCCCAGACCGAACTGCTCGCCCACTGCGCCGCCGTGGTCTCGCACGCCGGGTCGGGGACCTTCCTCGCCGCCCTCAGCCGCGGGCTACCGCAGCTCTGCCTCCCCCAAGCGGCCGACCAGTTCCTCAACGCCGCCGCCGGCACGAGGTCCGGAGCCGGCATCACGCTCATGCCCGGCACGGTGACGGTCGAGGCCGTGAGGCGCGCGGTCGCGCAGCTACTCGCCGACGGCGAAGTCCGCGCCGCGGCCGAAGGGCTCAGCCGTGAGCTGGCCGCGATGCCCGGGCCGGACGAAGTCGCCCGTTTGCTGGCGGCCCGGTTCGGCTCGGCAGGTGTATGAGCGCGGCGCACAGGCCGGCGGCGAGTGCGGCGCCCGACGTATGGCCGTAGGCGAGCACGGCCTCGAGCGGGCCGGCGCCCGTCACGTAGTCGTGTACCGGTTGGATGGACTGCCCGCGCGCCGCCCAGCGCAGGTAGGCCACGGAGACATCGTTGGTCCGGGCGTGCGCGACGACGGACTCGTCGACGTGGCCCCACCGCACATACGCGGCAATCAGGATGCCGGCCAGAACATCGTCACCCTCGGGCGTGAGCCCGGGGCCGCGCCCGCCGAGCTGCGCCGCCAGGCCGGCCAGATCGCCGCGCCGCACGGCGTTTAGTTCGCGAAAGTGGTACCTCAGAGGGCCAATTCCGCGGAGTAAACCGGGTGGGGGGAGCTCGCCGCGCCACGTCGTCGCGCCGCGCAGGTCCACCAGCACCGGGCCCACCTCGAGCCATGACGGCGTCACCACCACCCGATCACCGACACGTAGCCGCGCCGGCTCCACGTCCGCCCGCAGGTGGAGCGGGCCGGCCGGCGCCTCCCGGGTGGTGAGGGCGATGAGCCCGCCCGGCACGCGCAGGTACGCCGCCTTCCGGTAGACGCCCACGACCCGCCCCGTGCCGCCCGCCGCGAGCGCCTCGACGACACCCAGGCCCAGCTCGGCGAGCGCCGTCACCGCTTACCCGGACAGCCGCGCATCGAGGTCGAGGAGGGCGTCGGCGAAGCAGGCCAGCGGCGCCTCGGCCACGCCCGCACCGATCTGCCCTGACCCGTCGTGGGCGTGGAGGATGCCGGTCGTCACCCTGGGCGTGATGCCCAGCTCGACCACCTTGCGAACGTCGACGCCCACCGGCGAGCCGCGGAAGTCGAGCGCCGGCAGCTTGAACCGCGTGCTGCGCGAGACGCAGACCCGGTCCATCGCCTCCGAGGCGGCGATGGCATCGGTCATGGTGCCGCCGACGAAGGCGGCGACCGCGGGCGAGGCAGCGGAGGCCGAGCCTCCCAGGCCGATCAACTCAAGCACGGCGCTGTCCCCGATGTCAGGTGCCGCCACCTCGGGCCCGTAGCCCGGGTAGTACAGCGCCTGGCCCACGGGCGGCGCCTCGGTGACCCACCACGGGGACGATGGCCCGGCCAGGCGCACGCCGTAGGTCGTCCCGTTGCGGGCCATGGTCGTCACTACGCTCGAGCCCTCGACCTGCTCGGCCCACAGGGTGAGGGCCTTGGCCCCGGCCATGGCCAGGTTGAGGAAGAACAAGTGGTTGGCGGCCAGGAAGCGGCCCAGCTCGACGCGCGCCCCCGACAGGGCCATGAGGTGGGGCAACCACGACCGGACGAGGAGGTTGGTCGTGGCCTGCGTGCGCATGTGGAGGTCGTCGCCCATCTGGAGCCCCTGCGCCGCCAGCGTGAAGATCTCGAGGGGCCCGGCGACGCGGAGGCACTCGGCGAGCAGCGGCCCCACCACCTGCCGCAGGAGGATCAGCCGGTCGACCGCATCGGGCGACTCCCGACCGAACCACGCCACGTCGCCCGGCCCCTGGTTGATCGCCGAGAAGGCACGTGTGCCGCCCGCCTCGTTCACGACGACGAGCATCGGCGCCGACGGTCCGATCGCGCTCGCCATCGGCACGACGGCGGCGTGCCGGTTGGCCGGTTCCAGTCGCACCCGCCCGCGGGCGATGAGGTGGTCGGCCCCGGCCGGGCTCGGCGCCCACCCTTCGGCCATGATCGCCGCCCGCACCGACCGGCGCAGCGGATCGCACATGTCCTCCCACCCGATTTCCGGGCCGCAGTGGAGGATCGTGCGGTCGTCGACGTCGGGCACCACGCGCCACGCCGGCTCGATCCCCACGAGCTTCGGTGCCCCCTGGTCGAGGCGGCGGGCGACTTCGGCGTTGGCTTCGTCGATTCCGGCGGCATGCCGGCCGTACAGCCGGGTCAGCGCCGCGACGAGGGCGGGGTCGCCGCCGGCCGGGATCCGCCAGTCGACCTGCACGACGGGCCGGCCCTGGTCGCGCACGGCATCGGCGAACAGCGGCAGCCCGACGTTGACCACCGCGACCTCGCCGGGCAGCTCGACGGGGGACGTCATCACCGCGCCGCCGCCAACTCGAGCAGCGACTCCTCCGCCTTGTCGAACGACGCCCCGCGCTGCCCGGCGTCGGCCCGCAGTTCGGCGGCCGCGGTCCGGCAGGAGGCGACCATGTCCAGCACCGCACCGGGCGCCGCACCACCCCGGGCGGACCGCGTGGCCACGATGTTCCCTGGGTCGAGGACCTCGGAGAGGTCGGTGCCGGTCAGCCCCAACGGCGCCCCGCGCACCTCGGCGGCCGCCGCGTCGAGCATCTCGCCCGTGATGTCCACGCCGCGCAAGCCCTGGGCGCTGGCGGTGCGCACGGTCTGCCCCACGACGAGGTAGGCGGTGCGGTAGTCGATCCCGCGGATCGTCACGATGTGCTCGGCGAGGTCGGTGGCCTGGGTGAACCCGGCCTGCAGGTCGGCGGCCATCCGCTCCACGTTGACGGTGAGCGTCGCCACGACGCCCGCCATCAGTCGGGTGACGCGGGACGCCAGGTCAAGTGACCGCGGCACCTCGCCGTAGGCGAAGATCAGGTTGTCGCTGCGGGCGGACGGGCTCTTCACCACGGCGAGGAAGCCGGTGAGCCGCCCGATGAGGATGCCCGACGCGCCCCGCACGATCGACAGCGAGTACGGGTTGCGCTTCTGCGGCATGAGCACGCTGGCGCGGGTGAAGCCGGCGTCGAGGTCGACGTAGTCGAACTCGCGGCTCGACCAGATCTCGAGGTCCTCGGCCAGCTTGGACTGGTTCGACAGCATGCTCGCGGTCGTGCCCATCAGGTCGATGAGCCCGTCGACCTGCCACATGGCGTCGCGCGTGTGCTCGATGACCCCGTCGAAACCCAGCAGCTCGGCCATGAGACCACGGTCGGCCAGCAGCCGGCTGCCGTTCACGCACCCGGCCCCGCCCGGGCTGGCGTTGACCCACCCGATCCCGTCCATGAGCCGGCGCCCGTCCCGCAGGGTCGGGTAGGCGAACGACAGCACGTAGTGCCCGAACGTCGACGGCTGCGCCTGCTGCAGGTAGGTCTGGTCGGGCATGAGCGTACGGACGTGGCGCTCGGCCTGGCCGGCCACGGCGTCGACGAACCCGGCGGCGTCGGCGGCCAGCTCGACGACCTGGCGGCGCAGCAGGAGCCGCAGGGCCAGGCGGGTGGCTTCCCGGCGCGGCCGCCCGGCGTGCAGCCATCCGGCCGTGTCGCCCAGGCGCGCCACGAAGTAGCGCTCCCGTGAGTTGTACGCCTCGCCGAACGACGGGTCGTACGGGAAGTCCTCGGCCGGCATGCCGTTGACCTCGAGCAGCAGCGCCAGCAACGGGCGCGCCGCCTCGTCGGGGATCACCCCCTGGCTCGCCAGGTCGAGGACGTGGGCGATGTCGGCGAGGTTGAGGCCGCGGTGCAGGAGCGGCGCGTCGGCGTTCTCCAGCGTGAACCCCGACTCGATCAGCTCCCGGGCCGGCGGGGACGTGGGCGCGCCCGACTGCCTCATGCGTGGGTCGCCGTCGTCTGGAGGTGGTGGGCGGCGGCGAGCACCCCGCCCGTGTGCCAGAAGACGACCGGCCCGTACTCGAGCCGCCGGAGGGCGACGGCGAAGGCCTTGGCCGTGTAGACGGGATCGAGCAGCAGGCCCTCCTCGCGCAGGGCCGAGCACGCCGCCCGCTCGCCCTCCTCCGAGGCCACCCCGAACCCCGGACCGCGGGCGTCCACCA
>JBOGIC010000812.1:0-3376 GCA_050744985.1 Acidimicrobiales bacterium | reverse complement strand
TGTCCCGTCGCCGCGTTCATCGCGTAGAGCCGGGTGTCGTCGGAGCCGACGTAGACCGTTCCGTTGGCGACGGCTGGCGACGATCGCACGGAGCCGCCGGTGATGGTCGACCAGAGGATCTGTCCCGTCGCCGCGTTCATGGCGTAGAGCCGGGTGTCGTCGGAGCCGACGTAGACCGTTCCGTTGGCGACGGCTGGCGAGGAGCTGACCTGGTCGCCGGTCGGCGCCGCCCACACCGGGGCGAGCGATCCGACGGTACTGGGGCCGATGGCGTTCTCGGCTGGGTTGACCCCGGAGTTGGTCACGTCGGCGCGGAACTCGGGCCAGTCGGCGGCGGAAGCGACCACTCCCGCCGTGGTGGCCAGAAGGACGGCGGTCGTCACGACGAGCCGGGGCAAGAATCTCTGTGCCGCCAGGCTGGCCATTTCCCAACTCCCTCGTGTGTTCCTACCTGATCGGCCGTGGACCCTAATGCGGGGCCCGGGACCGGCGCCGCTGTGCGGCCGCTGGAGAGACAAGGGGGAGGCCGGCACCGGCCTACCGGTGTCAAGTCAATGCCCCCCTCCAGGGGCGACTCATATCGCTCGAACCGTTGCAACCCGAGCACGAGCTCGTTGCTCGCGACGAAGCGGGCGGCATTCCAAGGGCGTCGGACTCAAGCCCGAACCGTGGCGCACATAGGGCTCCGTCACCGGGACACCTCACAGAACCACTCTTACGGGACGCCCGGGCTGCAGGTGGCCTCGACCGACAACGAGGGCTCCGGCGTTCCCGCTCGCCGTTCCCCTTGCGGGCAGCGCCGTTCGCCGTTCCCCTTGCGGGCAGCGCCGCTCGCCGTTCCGCCTCCGGCATACGGTCTGCGTTCGCACCGTCAGGTGCGCTCAGCGACCGGTTGACGCCCGGCCCTTACGACCGTCCCAAAATCCCGCCTTGCGCGTGGGGTTTCTGCGTCTCGTCGGCTCCGACACCGCGTTGGTCGGGACGCCCCTGGCCGCCTGACAGTCTTGCCTCAACGATGATCGATCATCGGATCAGGCTGGTCTGTTGAAGCCAAGGCCGCTCGTAGAAAGTACCCTCGGGGAACTCGCTTTCTGCCCAATGCAACCAGCTTAAGGGGCACCAGCGCATACTCAGTCAGCCATTGGGTCACCATCGTATCGGTATAACCAGCCATCGCTGTATCGACGGCGAGCGTCCCCAGCCGTTGCCCCACGACTACGTCGAGCACGATAGGCGGTACCGCCCGAATCACATGGCGGGGCTCGTTCGTCACTACTTGGAAGTGGTTCCAGTAAGGGTCGGCGAATTGTGTCGCCATGTCCCTAATCGCGCGAGCAAGGCCCCAGTGAACGATCTTGAGCGCCGCTGGACGCAGTTCCTGAGGTGTGTGGCCGTGCACTCGCCGACCGCCCGTGTGAAACGACAAAACGGCTTCCCGTTCATTCACTGTTAGGCCGATTTCGGGCTGATCTAGGTAGACCATCACATCGGTTGGGATCGCTGTTTCAGCCATTAGAACTATGCCGTGCGGGCGAGGAGCTCCGCTTCGGCTCTGCTCATCGACGTGCCGAAAGCCCTGAAGTTGCTTTCGCAGCCGCGTACATATGTGACTGCAGAGTCCCGTCATCGAGAATTCAATTTCTGGAATTAGTATTGCGCTGCACACCCCTGTGGAAAGCGCAACGTCGCAGACGACAAACCCGGAGTCGGATCCAAACAACTGGACAACGAGTAGCCGCGAATTCGATCTGGATTCGACATGGAGTTCGGCGAGCAATTCCTTGGCCTTCTCCACCGCGGAGACGAAGCCCAAGGACCGGAACGCCCACAAGATGTCGTTGTCCATGGTCTTCGGAATCGCCACGACGCTGAGACGACGCCGATTGGGGTCTTCTCTGCGCAGCTGTTCAGAACGGTGCCAGATCGCATGCCCCGCATGCATGCTTCCGTCACCGCCGATCACGTACAGGATGTCGACATCGTCACTGTTAAGGCCGTTGACAACTCGCTGAATTGCCGCCTCACGCTGGTGCACGTTGGGATTGGATGGAAGGAGAACATCGGTTCGAGAAGTGCCGAGGATTGATCCGCCATGATCTTCAATGATCTCGACGGTTTCCTCGCGAAGCCGAACCCGAGGATTCCGCTGCTGGAACGCGCGGAACCCGTCGATATATCCTAGGATAGTCAAGCTGTAGTTGTGCCCCTTCTCAGCGGACCAACGCTGATAGACATGGTGCTGCTTGACGATTCCGGCGATGACGGCGTTTATGCCCGGAGCGATTCCACCCGAGACGACGATTCCGACGGTGAGAGGGTCTTCGCGGGGGTGCGCGAGGTCGGGACGCGGCACCGCCTCCCGCAGGGTAAGGTTACATGCATTCGGTTCATTGGTCACGCGAGCGTCAACGACGATACGGGCGTCATCGGGCCGGAAGGCGCCGCGAACCTCCTCAGGCACGGGGTTTTTCCGAAGCGGTGGATACCGAAACGTGTCCGGCCATGTCGGCGGGACGCCCTCTTCTTCGAGGCGGTGCCCGGAGGGCGAGTCGCCTCCTCTCGCATACTCCTGAATAATGTCCTTCTCGTAAGCAAACGGGTAATCGAGAGGCAGATCGTCGTCGTTAACAAACACTGACCCCAGGCGGGTAAGAATTCGCCTCGCGAACGCTTCGGGACTGTAAAGCTCACGTTCCTCAAGGCGCTCGGGGTGCTGGTCAGCGAGCGTCGTTTCCCTCGGAAGCGTGTTGCCGAGCGCAACGACGAGCAACTGCTTCCCAGCGTCGCGTGCTGCGAGCCACTCTGCGCGCTGGGTGCCCTCTAACGTCTCACCGCAGCAGAGCACGAAGACGGTGCATTCCTCTAGGGCCTCGTTGAGACGCGTTGGCCACGCCTCCAATCCCTTCTGGTCGGCGTAGCAGAAGGCGTCGATGTCAGGCTGCTTCCGCAGATGGAAGCTGATCTGCTGTACGAACCGCTCCCGCTCCTTCTCGTAGGAGAGGAAGATGCGCTTCTTGGCCATAAGGTCCGCCCCCGTCGTCCTGAAGCCGTCGTTCTGGTCGGTGCCCGCGACGCCGCGCAAGGCTAGCGGGCCAGAACGCGGACGATTCCGCACATCGATCCGCTTCGGGGACGCCGCGTCCGTGGCGAGCGACGCCAGGAGAATGCGCGTGCTGTGCCGCAAGCCGTCCCCCCTACGGGACGCGCGTGCCGCGCGCTCCGGGGGGCGTTCCACCTGCGGGAGCACGGGGTGGGGAAGTTCCACCGATCGTTGCACGGTGCCAGCCATGATGGCTGGCCTGTACCCCGTAGCGACGACCGGTGGAGGCGCCAGCATGCCAGGACGAGCGAGACTGACGCGTGATCAGCGTGATGC
>JBOGIC010000811.1:0-5399 GCA_050744985.1 Acidimicrobiales bacterium | reverse complement strand
GGTCAGCCTCAACCACCGATTCGGTGGCTCTGGCTGACAAGAACGGTCGGGGGATGGAACGCCATGAGATCCCACAGGAGGGGGCACCCGTCGGCTATGCTGCCGCCATGGCAGAGGACGAGATCAGCTGGATGAGCACGGGCGAGGCCGCCAAGCGCCTCGGTGTCACCGTACGCACCCTCTACCGGCTCATTGACGAGAGCCAGCTCCCGGCTTACAAGTTCGGGCGGGTGATCAGGCTGCAGGAGTCACAGGTGCAGGCCTTCATCGAGGCGTCACGGATCCAACCCGGGTCGCTCGAGCACCTCTATCCGGAGTCGAGAAAAGAGATGTCCGAGACCGAGGGCAGCCGCACGTAGACGAGGGCGGGCGGGTCCTCGGCGGTCTCGAGCACCATCACGTCCACGCCGACGGCCCGCAGCTCGCCGCTGAGGCCGGCGCCGCCGGCGTGTACGAGCAGCCGTGGGCGCCGGTCGGCCACGTTGGCCAGCACGTCCACCAGCGCGGCGGCCGTCTGGTCGATGCCCAACGCGGGCGCGTCGGGGCCGCCGCCGGGCCCGGGGTCGGGCCCCACCGTGGGCTCGGGCCGCCGCCGGTCGCCGCGTGCGCTCCGGCACCACGCCAGGGCGGCGAGCGCCACCAGGTTCATACGCCCGCCGGCGCTCTCGATCGCCACGAAATCGTCCCCGACCCGGGTGAGCCGGCCGGTCAGGTGCCGGCCCGCCGCCGTCGCCGCCGTCACGACCGTGCCCTGCTCGGCCAGACCCACTAGCACCAGGCGGAGCCGCGCGTCCTCCTCGGCCTGCGTGCGCAGCCAGCGCTCCCGCACCCGGGCGTCGGCCGCCTCGCGGGCCCGGGCCTCCGCCGCCCAGCGCTCGAGGTCGTCGAGGCCTTCGGGCTCGCTGTCGTCGGGCACAACCGGATCGTACCGAGCGAGCCATTACCGTCGACGGCTGTGAACGCAGTGACCGACTGCATCTTCTGCAAGATCGTCGCGGGCGAGATCCCCTCCCAGGAGGTCGCGTCGTCCGAGCGCACCTACGCCTTCCGGGATATCCAGCCGGCCATGCCCACCCACGTGCTGGTCGTGCCGCGCGAGCACATCCAGTCGGCCGACACGCTCACGGTCGAGCACGCCAGCGTGCTGGCGGAGATGTTCGACACGGCGCAGAAGGTGGCACGCCAGGAGGACCTCGCCGGCCGCGGCTACCGCCTCGTGTTCAACGTCGGGGACGACGCGCTCAACAGCGTCCCGCATCTCCACCTGCACCTGCTCGGTGGTCGTCGCATGGAATGGCCGCCCGGGTAGGCTCGGCCGGAAGCCGTGTCCGCCACCCAGGTCAAAGTCCTCGTTCCCGGTAACCACCTGATGGTGGAGCTTCTCGGTCAGCGCGACGAGCTGCTACGGCTCATCGAGGCCGCCTTCGCGGATGTCGAGATCCTCGTGCGCGGCAACGAGATCACCGTCAGCGGCGGCGAGGCCGACCGCGTCGGGCGGTTGTTCGACGAGCTGGTGCGCATGCTGCGGCAGGGCCACCGCCTCGACGCGGCCGACGTGGGCCGCACGATCGACATGGTCAAGGCCAACGAGCGCCCGTCGGAAGTCCTCGACTCCGAGGTGCTGCGCTCGGCGCGCGGGCGCGCCGTGCGGCCGAAGACGAGTGGGCAGCGCCGCTACACCGACGCCATCGGCCGCAACGTCATCACCTTCGCCATTGGTCCCGCCGGCACGGGGAAGTCCTACCTGGCGGTGGCCATGGCGGTGCAGGCGCTGCAGGCGCACCAGGTCAGCCGCATCATCCTCACCCGCCCGGCGGTCGAGGCCGGCGAACGGCTGGGGTTCCTGCCCGGCGACGTGCTCGCCAAGGTCGACCCGTACCTCCGGCCCCTCTACGACGCCCTCTACGACATGCTCGGGCCGGATGGCTCGAAGAAGCTGCTCGAAGGTGACACCATCGAGGTGGCGCCGCTGGCCTACATGCGGGGCCGCACGCTCAACGACAGCTTTCTGATCCTCGACGAAGCACAGAACACGACACCAGAGCAGATGAAGATGTTCCTGACCCGGATCGGGTTCGGGTCCAAGGCGGTGGTCACCGGCGACGTGACCCAGATCGACCTGGCGGCCGGCCGCAGCGGCCTGCTCGGGCTCGAGCGCGTCCTGTCCGGCATCGCCGGCCTCGAGTTCGTCCACCTGTCCTCGCGCGACGTCGTCCGGCACCGTATCGTTCAGGAGATCGTGGACGCCTACGAGCGGGCGGGTAGCGCGGGAGAGGCGAGGTGACGGCGGTCGTGGGTGTGTTCGCCGCCGACGAGCAGTCCGTCGAGCCCGTCGACACCCTGCGCTGGGTGCAGTTGGCCGAGTCGGTGCTCGGCGCCCAGGGCGTCCGCGGTGACGCCGAGTTGTCGATGCTGTTCGTCGACGAGGACGCCATCGCCCAGCTCAACCTGCGCTTCCTCGGGCGCGAGGGGCCGACTGACGTGCTGGCGTTCCCGATCGACGACGACGTGTACGAGGGCGGCCGGTTGCCCGACATAATCGGGCCCGCCGGACCGGCGGACGACATCGAGCCGTCGGACCTGCCGACGCTGCTGGGCGACATCGTCGTGTGCCCGAGCGTCGCGCGCCGCAACGCGCCGGCTCACGCCGGCACCTACGAGGACGAGATGGCCCTCCTCGTCGTGCACGGGATCCTCCACCTTCTGGGTATGGACCACGTCGACGACCAGGAGGCCGCTGCCATGCAGCGCCGCGAGCGTGAGTTGCTCGAGCAGTTCCATACATCATGAAGCCCCCAAGTAGCCGGGCCGCTCGCCAACCATGAGCAGTGAGGTCCTCCTGTGGCTGCTCGTCGTCGCCCTGCTCGTGCTGGCCGCGTTCCTCGCGATGGCCGAGACGAGCCTCACCCGCATGAACCGGGTCAAGGCGATCGCCCTCGCCGAGGAGGGGCGCCGAGGCGGGGAAGCCCTCCTCAAGCTGGTCGAGCATCCGGAGCGGTTCCTGAACCCCGTCCTGTTGCTGGTCCTGGTCTCCCACCTGGTCATGGCCAGCCTCGTCGGTGTCCTGGCCGAGCGGCAGTTCGGCGCGGCGGGCGTCGCCATCGCCATCCTGTTCGAGGTCGTGGTCATCTTCGTGCTGGCCGAGGCGGTTCCCAAGACCTACGCGGTCCAGCATTCCGAGCGGGCGGCGCTGCGCATCGCGCCGTTCGTCTACGCCCTGGCGCGCTTCCCGCCGGTGCGGCTGCTGTCGCGCGGCCTGATCGGGCTGGCCAACCTCGTCGTCCCCGGGAAGGGACTGAAGCGGGGCCCGTTCGTGTCCGAGGAGGAGCTGCTGGCGCTGGCCGACGTGGCCGAGGAGGAGGAGGTGATCGAGCGCACCGAGCGCGCCCTTATCCACTCGATCATCGAGTTCGGCGACACGGTGGTGCGCGAGGTGATGGTGCCCCGTACCGACATGGTCACCGTGCCGAGCGACGCCACGGCCAGTGAGGTCATGGACGTGATGATGAAGGCGGGCTACAGCCGCGTCCCCGTCACGGGCGAGAACATCGACGACATCATCGGCATCGCCTACGCCAAAGACCTGTGGCGTGCGCTGAGGGCGAGTCGCGGCGACGTGGCGGTCCGCGACCTCGTCCGCACGGCGCGCTTCGTGCCCGAGACCAAGCGGGTCGCCGAGCTGATGCCGGAGATGCAGCGCGAGAAGTCCCACATGGCCGTCGTCGTGGACGAGTACGGCGGCACGGCCGGCCTGGCGACCCTGGAGGACCTCATCGAGGAGCTGGTCGGCGAGATCGTCGACGAGTACGACGCCGAGGAGGCCCCCGTCGAGCCTCTGCCCGACGGGGGGTGGCGCGTGAACGCCCGCATGCCCCTCGACGAGCTCAACGACCTGCTCGAGACCGACTTCCCGCAGGGCGACTTCGACACGGTGGGAGGCCTGGTGCTCAACCTGCTCGGCCACCTGCCGACCGAGGGGGAGAGCGTCGACTTCGACGGCCACCGGCTGCAGGCCGAGAAGGTGCAGGGCCGCCGCATCGGCCGGGTGCGGATATCGCCGGTGCGGCGCGACCCGACTGCCGACGGGGGCGAGTGACGCCATGAGGTCCGGGTTCGCCACGCTGGTCGGGCGGCCCAATGTCGGGAAATCGACCCTCCTCAACGCCATCCTGGGCGAGAAGGTGTCGATCGTGTCCGACAAGCCGCAGACGACCCGTACGCAGATCCGTGGGGTGCTGGATAGGGGGGACGCCCAGGTCGTGTTCGTCGACACGCCCGGCATCCACAAGCCGCGCACGGCGGCGGGGGAGCGGTTCAACACCGCCGCCGTCCAGGCGCTCGACGACGTCGACGTGGCGGTGTTCATGATCGACGCGACGGCGCCGTTCGGCCGTGGTGACCGGTTCGTGGCCCAGCGGCTTCTGGTCGACCACACGATCGGCGTCGTCAACAAGGTCGACCGCGCCAGCCGCAAGCAGGTGCTCGACCAGCTCCAGGCCGTGGGCGAGTTGGGCCTGTCCGAGTACTTCCCGGTCTCGGCGCGCACAGGCGAGGGCGTCGACGCGATGGTCGACGCGATCGTGGCCCGGCTCCCGGAGGGCCCGCAGTACTACCCGGAGGGCACCGTGACCGACGTGCCCGATGCCTTCTGGGTGGCGGAACTGGTCCGCGAGCAGTTGCTGGCGGTGACCCGGGAGGAACTGCCGCACTCGATCCTGTGCCGGGTGACGGAGTGGGAGTGGCCCCGCATCCGGGTGGAGATCCTCGTCGAGCGCGAGTCGCAGAAGGGCATCGTCATTGGCAAGGGCGGCGAGGTGCTCAAGAAGGTCGGCACCGCCGTCCGCGACCAGCTCCGCGACGGCGCCTACCTCGAGCTGGCCGTACGGGTCGAGCCCGATTGGCAACGCCGGCCCGCGATGTTCGACCGCCTCGGGCTTTGATCCGCGCCATTGGGGCTGTGAGACCCCTGTTGTGCAGATCAATCGCCGGGGGTGGGGCGCGCCCGGGCCCGTTTCGTCTCGGACCGGCGGCGCTTGGACTGGAGGCGGGCCTCCTTGGCCGAGCGGGACGGCCGGGTCGCCACCCGGGGCCGCGTGACGGCGAGTGCCTCGGCGAGGCGCGTCCGCAACCGCTCCAGCGCCAGCTCGCGGTTTCGCAGCTGGGACCGTTCGTCCGACGCCACGACCCGCACGACCGGCCCGAACCGCTCGAGCAGGCGGGCCCGCTGGCGCGGGCCGAGCGACGGCGATGCGGCCACGTCGAAGCGCACCTCGGCCCGCGTGTTGGCCGTGTTGGCGTGCTGCCCGCCCGGGCCGCCGGACGCGCTGAACCGCCACTCGAGCTCGTCGAGGGGGATCCGGCAATTTCGCGTGACGCGCAGGTCCGCGCCGTCTTCCACG
>JBOGIC010000810.1:0-6308 GCA_050744985.1 Acidimicrobiales bacterium | reverse complement strand
GCCCCAGAGCGCGCCCGGTGCCGCGCCTACGCGGAGTCGTTCTTCGGCTGGCCCGACGTGGTGCGCCGCCACGTGTCCGTCTACCGGCAGGCGATGCACCCCGCGGCCCCCAAGCCCCGGGTCGTGTTCCTCGACCACTGCGCCCAACTGTCCGGGGGCGAGCTTGCCTTGCTTCGGCTCCTGCCCGCGCTGGACGAGATCGAGGCGCACGTGATCCTGGCCGAGGACGGGCCGCTCGTGTCGCGGCTGCTCGAGGCCGGCATCTCCGTAGAAGTGCTCCCGCTGGACACCGAAGCCCAGCGACTCGGCCGCCACCGGGCGCGGCCCGGGGGGGTACCGGCGCGGGCGCTGGTGGCGTCGGGGGCCCACGTGCTGCGGCTGGCCCGGCGGCTGCGGCGGCTGCGACCCGACATCGTCCACACGAACTCGCTCAAAGCGACCGTCTACGGCGGGTTCGCCGCCCGCCTCGCCGGTGTCCCGGTGATCTTCCACATCCGCGACCGGATCGCCGACGACTACCTCCCCGCCTCGACCGCCCGCGCCCTGCGGCTTTTCGCCCGCCACGTGCCCGCCGCCGTCATCGCCAACTCGGCCACGACGCTCGCCACGCTCGGGCGCCCCCGGCTCGGCTGGACCGTCATACCCAGCCCGATCGGGGTCAGCCTGAACGGCGCCGAGCCGCGTGGGCGTTCGGGCACGCAGCCGCGATTGCGTTCGGGCACGCAGCCGTCATTGCGTTCGGGCACGCAGCCGCGATGGCGTTCGGGCACGCAGCCGTTGCGCATCGGCATCGTCGGGCGCCTGGCGCCGTGGAAGGGCCAGCACGTCTTCCTCGAGGCCTTCGCCCGGGCGTTCCCCTCGGGCGGCGCCGACGCGGTGATCGTCGGCAGCGCCCTGTTCGGCGAGGACGACTACGCGAGGCGGCTCGAGTCCGATGCCGCCGAGCTCGGGCTTGATGCACGCGTCGAGTTCCGGGGGTTCCGTGAAGACATCGAGCACGAGCTGTCCCGCCTCGACGTGTTGGTGCACGCGTCCACCGTCGCGGAGCCGTTCGGCCAGGTTGTCGTGGAAGGGATGGCCGTGGGCCTGCCCGTCGTCGCCTCAGGGGCGGGGGGACCGGCCGAGGTCGTGGAGGACGGCGTCACCGGGCTGCTCTACCCGCCGTCGGACGTGGCCGCCCTGGCCGCCCGCCTGGAGCGGCTGGCGGGCGACCCGGCCCTGCGCCAAGCGCTCGGCGATGCGGCGCGCCGGCGAGCCCGTGACTTCCAACCCGACCGGGTGGCACCCCAGGTGATGGCCGTCTACCGGCGCGTCGCAATCCGGTCTTCACACACCTGAGACGAGCCACTGGCACGCCACGCCGGCGCCGCGTATAACCTTTCGGCGGTTCGCAGCGCTCGGGGGGCGACGCGTGCTGTGGCTGGGAGCTGACTTGTGGGATTGACGGGGTACACGCGAGAGCTCCGCGTGTTGAGCACCAGCACGAGCACGACGAGAATGCGCACGGTGACGCGGCCAGGCGACCTGGCCGGGCAGTCGGCGTGCGAGGACGGGGCACGATGGCGATAGACCAGGTGAGGGGGCGGGAGGCTTCGCTCCGCCGGCGATCGCCTCGGCCTGCCGTCCGGTCCCAGTGGCGTCGCTACATCGGCGTGCTCGTCGCATGTGACAGCGTCGCCTTCGCGCTCGCGGTCTTGCTGGCCCAGGCCTTCCGATTCGGCGACCTGTGGCAGCCCGTCGCGGCTCAGAGCTTCTCGTACGCGGCGGTCGCGGCGATCATGGCGCCGCTGTGGCTCTTCGCCATGGCCCTGCGGGGGTGTTACGACCCGGCGAACCTCGGCAACGGCTCCGAGGAGTACCGGCGGGTGTTCGATGCCGCCGTGCGGTACCTGGCCGTCGTCGCGGCCTGTGCATTCGCATTCCGGCTCGAGGTGGCCCGCGGGTTTGTCGCCATCGCCATCCCGATGGCGATGGTGCTCACGGTCACCCTCCGCTACCTGGCGCGCCGTTGGCTCCATCACCTGCGGAGCCGCGGCCGGTTCCTCACGACGGTGCTCGTCGCGGGCTCCGAGCCCAAGGTCCGGGATGTGATCGAGCGCTTGAGCCGCTCGCCCTACGCCGGTGTGGCCGTCGAGGCCGCCTGCCTCCCCCGTGGCGACGGCGAGCTCATCGTCAACGGGGTGGCCGTCCCCGTGTTGGGCCCGCCCGACGAGATCGTCACCTGTGCGGTGGCCGCGGGCACGGACGCCATCGTGATGGCCGATGCGAACGCCTCGGTCAACGGCTCGCTCCGGCGGCTCGCGTGGCAACTCGAGGGGACCGGCATCGGCCTCATGGTGGCGCCCGACCTCGCCGACCTCACCGGCCCGCGGATCTCGATCAGGCCCGTCGCCGACCTCCCGTTGCTGCAGCTCGAGGAGCCCGAGTTCGCCGGGTGGCGACGGCTCGCCAAGTCCGCGACCGACCGGGTCGTCGCGGCGACGATGCTCGTGCTGCTGTCGCCGCTGCTCCTGTTGATCGCTCTGGCGGTTCGGTTGAGTGCCGGCAAGCCCGTGTTCTTCCGGCAGGTGCGGGTGGGCGTGCGCGGCCAGCCGTTCGCCATGTGGAAGTTCCGCACGATGGTCGTGGACGCCGAAGCTCGCCTCGAGGAGCTGTGGGAGAGCAACGAGCACGACGCCGTGCTGTTCAAGATCCGCGAGGATCCCCGGGTCACCCGCATCGGCCGCCGGTTGCGCCGGTGGTCGCTCGATGAGACGCCGCAGCTGTGGAACGTGGTGCGGGGCGAGATGTCGTTGGTCGGGCCGCGCCCGCCGTTGCCATCCGAGGTCGAGCACTACAGCGATCTGGCGCGGCGGCGCCTGCTGGTCAAGCCGGGCATGACCGGCCTCTGGCAGGTGAGCGGTCGGTCCGGCCTGTCGTGGGAGGAATCGGTGCGACTCGACCTCCACTACGTCGAGAACTGGTCGCCGTCCCTCGACGCCATCATCATGGCCCGGACGATGATCGCCGTCATCCGGGGCCGCGGCGCCTGCTGAGGCGTGCACGGGTCGCCCCTCAAGTAATCGCGCCGTCCTGCCGACGGAAGTCTCCAGAGACGCCGACAGCCACGGCGCACGATGAGCGCGTAGACCGAGCCTGCCGAAATCGGGCCGGCCACGAGACCGTTTCTTTCGCCCCTCGCGCCCCTCCACGACCCTGAAACACCCGTCCGGAGAGGCGCGTGCCGGCGCGCATATTTTGCGCGCTACCACTCAAGGAATTCCCAACTTTTGCCGACGGAGAGCCGGTGATGCACCGATCACGAGCCCGGTAAGCCCCGCTCACCGGACTCGGTACGCCGCAAACCCACAAGCAGTACTCCAACCCACGCAAAAGGACCAGATGACGATGAGCATGCTCGCCCACGGGCAGTTCAAGGCAAATCTGGCGGGAACCAGAACCGGTGCGGACTATTCGGGGCCTGGTCTCGACGAGCCAATGGACCGCATTCCTGATAGTGCCTCGAGACGGATTCCGCGCCTTGTCGTCGGCATCATCGTCGCCATGCTGGCGTCCGTCGTCGTCCCTGGCCACGCCTCGGCCGCAACCAACGGCGTGCAGGTCGGCGTGTTCCCCGAATTCCCGACGCGTGTGGAGGTGGGCTCGACGAACGTCCCCGCCAGCGTCAACATCATCAACGGTTCGGTGAACGCAGAGGCGACCGGTTCGCTCACCGTCACCGACCTCACCCTCGTCCCGTCGTGCGGCAACTTCACCCCGACCTGTTCGGCCCCCGACCCGGGCGTGTTCCAGCTCAGCACCACCGGATCCGGCAGCGCCGGCACCAACTGCGCCGGCGTGCCGTTCACCATCACGGTCATCGACACCGCCACCGGTCGGGTGCGCTTCGCTCGGTCGGACGGTTCCGCGCTCATCCTGAGGGGCACGGACATCACGACCGAGCTCGACACATGCCGCATCAACTTCACGCTCGCCGCGCTGAAGGTCCCCACCGTCGACAGCTACCCGAGCCTGGGCGAGCCGCAGACCAACCAGGTTGGCTGGATGACCGTCACGCACCCCAACGGGAGCACGGGCAGCGACCAGGGCGAGGACGTGACGACCCTCGTCGGCGGCACGACGACGCCTCCTCCCCCCACGACGACCACCACGGTCCCGCCGCCCCCGACGACTACGACGACCGTGCCGCCGACGACCACGACGGCGGTCCCGGCCGTCGACCCGAGGTTCGGCCGCTGGGTGGACCGCGCCTACCGCGATCTCCTGGACCGGCCTCCCACCGCCGCCGAAAGCTCCTCCATGGTGAGCCGGCTGGTGAGCGGGGAGTGGTCGCGGGCCTCGGCGGCCAAGGTCATCACGAACTCGGCCGAATTCCGCCGGGCCATGAACAAGCGGTACTACGCGACCTACCTGGGCCGTCCCGCGACCGAGGCCGAGCTCAACACGCTTGCCGCCCTGTCAGCAACCTGGCCGTTGGAGTCCTGTGAGGGGTACGTACTCGCCAGCGACGAGTTCCTGGCCAAGCAGGGCGGGACGCTGCTCGGGTTCGTGGAGGCTCTGTACCGCCTGGTTCTCGGGATTGCGCCCGACCCCGGTGGGGTTGTCTACCTCGTCAACCTTCTGACCACGGGCTCGTACTCCCGGCAGGCGCTCGCCTACGTGTTCGTCGACTCCCCTGCCGGGCACGACCGCTTTGTCGCCTCGACCACCCTGCGGCTTCTCGACCGGGCGGTTACGGCCAGCGAGCTCGATCAGTGGAGCACTTCGGTCGACAAGGAGCTCCGGCAAGAGGACTTCTTCGCCAACCTGGTCCAGTCCAACGAGTACTGGCTGAAGTCGTAGCCCGGTCAACGTTCGCCCGCAGGGGCCTGGATTTAGGCTGTCGTCGATGCAGCGCGAGGCATGGGCGAACGTGACCAGGAAGGCGATCCGGCATCCCCGGTGGCTCGGGGAGCGCGTGCGCGGACGGCTCCGCGCCCGGGCCGATCGAGGCCACCCGTTCGCGTTGCAGGAGTACGCGGAGCACGTGTGCACGGTGGAGGCGGCCCTCGCGGGCGCCTTCGGCGTCACCGCCGACGAGTACCGGGCGCTGGTCTCGCGCGTGCGCATCCCGCCGGCACCGCCGGACGCCATGTGGGGCGGCGGCATGGACCTGCTCACGCTGGTCGGCTGCCTCGTGGTGCTCCGGCGCCCGTCGGTCGTGGTGGAGAACGGCGTGGCCATGGGCTTCACCACGGCCGTCGTCCTCGCCGCCATGGCGTCCAACGGGGCCGGCGTCCTGCACAGCATCGACCTGCCGCCGATGCGGGTCGATGAGGCGACGTTCATCGGCCGGGTCGTGCCCGACGACCTGCGCGACCGCTGGACGCTCCACGTCGGACCGTCGCGTACGCTGCTGCCCGCGCTCGCAGAGGACATGGCGCCCGTCGACCTGTTCGTCCACGACGGCGACCACAGCTACGCCGGCCAGCTCGAGGAATATCGCAACGCGTGGCCGCACCTCGCCGCCGGCGGGAGCCTCGTCTCCGACGACGTCCACACGCCGGCATTCACCGACTTCGCCGCCGAGGTGGGCGCCCGCCCGTACCTGATCGCCCCACCCGGGCACAACGCGGCAGTCGGCTTTCTCGTCAAGTAGTCCTCCTCGCCACCCGATAGTCGCTCACCGCTCGACGACTCGGTCCTTGGCGAATCCAATCGTGTAGTCGACGGAATAGTCGCTCACGAATTGCCCTCGGTCCAGGCCGGCTTCGACCGAGGACGGCCGCATTGAGGATCGAGCCGCCGCGGGGTCTCTCCCAACCGTGCGGACGCAATTGCTGCTCGTACCAATCCCAGAGCTCGGTGTTGGCCACGGGCGCAGGAAGCGTGAATTCCAGGCGCAGCCGGGCGGGCGCGGAAAGGTCCGACGCGTCGACTCCGGTGCCGTGCCTCTCCCCAGACCACACGCGCCGAGTCTCTGTCGCACCGGATAGCCGGCGTAGGCTTCGGGCCGGACGTCGTCCTGGCTCGGGCCCGTCGGCGCGCAGCCACTGAGAACCGGGAGTGCGGCTGCGACAAGGGCGAGGGCGCGGGGCCCGACGCTCATCGGAAGCGTGCCGTCGACCAAGCGCGGATGAGCCGGCGGCAGGTAGTGCCCCACTCCCTTTGCGCACCCGCCTGCCAGCCCGGCGATATCACTTGGGTGCGGCGCTCCAGCAGTGACGGCCTCGGGCCCGGTGACCAGGCTGTTTGTCGATGATCACGCTCATGACATCTCGCTGAAGTGCCTGGAGCCGTGCCGATCCCCCCGTGACAGGAGCTATGCG
>JBOGIC010000809.1:0-8978 GCA_050744985.1 Acidimicrobiales bacterium | reverse complement strand
GGGCGGCCGCCATCAGGGCAAGGGTCAGAACTCGCAAGCCGTGGTCTTCATCTCCGTCGCGCAGTAGTCGGTGTTGTCTCCGCCGTCGCCGAAGTCGGCGCCCGCGTCCCCCGTCAACTGGTCGTTGCCGGCGTCCCCGTAGAGGCTGTCGACGCCGTCGCCCCCGGTGATCTTGTCGTTGCCCGGGCCGCCCGCCAGCGAGTCGTTGCCGCCGCCGCCGGCGATCTCGTCGTCGCCCCCACCGCCGACGACGAAGTCGTTGCCGAGGCCGGCGAAGATGCGGTCCTTGAAGTTCGAGCCGCAGATCACGTCGTCACCCGCCGTGCCGAGGATGTCGACACCCACGGCTGACATGCGGAAGTCGATCGTGCAGTTCGGGATCGTGAAGGTGTCCGAGGCGTTGTTGTTGTTCGGGTTGGTGTCGAAGTTGGCGGACGCGACGCCCGCGGTGTTGGTGAACACGTCCCCCGGTTGGCCGTTGGGCACGCGCGCCTGGTAGGTGATCATCGTGCTGCCGACGGCGAGGGTCGCCGCCGTGCAGCGGACCTCCGGGCCGACGTTGGGTGTGGAACAGGTGAAGCCGGGCCCCGACGGGCCCGACGTGACGGCGAAGCCGGCCGGTAGGTCGTCGGTCACCGACACCATGGATGCCGCAACCGGTCCGTTGTTCGTGACCGTGAGCGTGCAGGACACGATGTCGCCGGGCTTGACGATGTCGGGCGTGCAACTCTTCGAGATCGCCAGGTCGAGGTTGGGGAAGGCCAGACGCCAGACGCCGCGACCCTGCGTGCCGAGGTAGGCCGTGCGGGATCCCGCCGGTTCGTCGTCGAAATAAGCGAAACGCGGGCGAGGGAGGTGAGCGATCCCCGACGCGGCCGGGTTCAACGGATCGGTCACCAATGCCCAATTGTTCCCACCGTCGCTCGAAAGGAACACGCCCGAGTCGACGCCGCCGGCGATGACCATGTTGGCGTCGATCGGGCTGACCGCCAGCATGACCGGCTGCGGGTAGCCCTGGAACTGGGCGCGCGCACCACCGTTGTTGGTCGACGGTCCGGACTGGTTCGCGTACTTGAACACGCCGAGCCCGGTCATGAGGCTGTCGAGCTCGGTATCAGGCGTCCAGTTCGTCCCGCCGTCGGTGGTACGCACCATCTGGGGCGTGGCACCGCCGAGCGACGAGGCGAAGACCCGGTTGGCGTTGTTGGGGTCGACGGCGAACACGCCGAAGCCCCCGGGCAGACCGCCGGTGTTGTCGACCCGGGCCCACGTGGTGTCGGCGGTGCCGTCGAGGCGCCAGACCTGGTCTAGGCCGCGCCCGGTGCACTGCCCGTTCTGGGCGAAGAAGACGGGAGTGCCGCCGTCGAGGGACGTCTGCACGTTGCAGAACGCCCCGGCCCCGCCCGGCGGTGCCTGCAGGGCCGTCCAGACGATCGGGTTGGCCTGGATGTCGTCGGTGATCCAGATGTTGTCGCTCAGCAGGAGGACGTTGTTGTTCTCAGTGCCCCAGTTGTTGACGTGGCGTCCCCAGTTGAACGTGTCGATCTCGCCGGCGCTCGGGTAGTTCGGGATCTCGGCCGGAGCGGCGTAGTTCGCGCCCGCGATCTGGAGGCGGTTGAACCGGCCCATGCCGAAGCAGCACACGGTGCCGAGAGTGAAGTCGGTCGTCGCCAGGACATCGAAGGTGTCGCAGCAGTTCGGGTTGGTCCAGGTGGGCGGGGTGGCGCCGGCCGTGATCGAGCTGAACGTGCCGTTGTCCTGGGTGCCGAACAGCAACTGCTCGGCGTTGTCCCCGGCGAGGTGTGACCCCTCCATCGTCCACAGCCAGAGGCCGTGGTAGCCGACGTTCGAGCGCGTCCAGGTCGGGTTGTGGCAGCCGGGACTGGCGGCGAGCGTGTTGCGGTGCACGCCCCCGTCGGAGGAGTAGAGGCGCGGGCAGGCGTCCACCGCCACCTCACTGTCGAAGAGCAGGTCGCCGCCGTCGAAGTGGGCGCCATTCTGCGCGTTCGTCCAGGCGCCGGAAGCCGGGCACCGGCGGGTGGTCGTGTCGTCGGTGTTCATGGGCGTCGTGCAGGCGGCGCGGAACAGTTGCACGTCCCCCGCCCAGAGGTCGAACAGGTTTTGGCCGCCCCCGCCGTTGGCGCGCTGGTTGGTGACCACGAACGGGATGCGACCCTGGGGGGTGGGGTTCCCCATGTTGAACCAGTTGGCCCCAGCGTCGTCGGACTCGTAGACGTTGTTGTCCGACGCGAAGACGAACAGGACGTCGTTCTCGTCGGGCGAGGCGGCGACCGAGCACCGGCCGGCGGGCAGGACACCGCCGGGCACGAAGCTGGTGCCGTTGTTCGTCGAACGCATGTGATCGTCCGTGTCCCCGCAGATGTCGATGATGCCGCCCGCCTGGATGTTGACGTCCCAGATGCGGCTCGCCGGGGTCGCCGGGGTGGGATCGACGAACGTCCAGGTCGAACCGCTGTTGGTGCTGAGCGCCAGCCCGCAGTTGGTGCCGACGGCGATGGTGGTGCCGGAGATCGAGATGCCGTAGCCCGACGGTTCGGCGCGCACGTTGGCGCAGCTCCAACCCGGCGGCGTGTTGTCGTTCGCCGTGCCTTCCAGCGCCGGGTCGGGCCACGAGGTCGCCGGGTGGGTCCAGGTCGTCCCGCCGTCGATGCTCACCTGGACGCCGGAGAGCGGGTTGACCCGCCCGTCGTACCAGGACGAGGCGATGACCCGGTTGGTGTTGGCCGCGTCGACCTCGACGTCCCAGGCGACAACTGGAAGGTGACCGTTCAGGCGCGTCCAGTTCACGCCGGCGTCGTTCGACCGGAATACGCCTCCGTACTCGCTGGCCAGGTAGAAGACGTCGTTGTTGCCCGGCACCGAGGCCATGTGGTTCACCCGCCCGCCGGTTGACGCATTGGCGTTGGCGTTGTCCGACACGTCCGGGTTGATGTCGACGGGAACGGCCCCGACCGGTTGCACCCCAACCAGCGCGACCGCCACCACGAGCCCGAGAAAGATCGTCGCCTTGCGCGGGATTCTTGCCATCTCCGCCGCCTCCCATTCCCCCGCCAGGCTGCTTCTGGCGAAAGCGCGAGGATAGCTACGACCGCGGGCGCCGTCGAGAGCGTTCAGCCGGCGCCGAGGTCGAAGCTGGCGCCGAGCGCCGCCCCTACTGGCCGAGGAGCATGCCGCCGCTGCGTGTTCCCTCTTGCGGCCAGAGGTCGGGCGAGGGGACGTCGGGGACGCCGCACTCCGGACACCGGATCGCGATGGCGACCAGCGACTCGAGGATTTCCCGGTGGTCAGGGAACGAGTGGCCCTCACCGGCGTCCACGTGGGTGAAGAGCTGGCCGAATCGGTCCACTACCACGACCACCGGGGTCGCTCGTGGCGCCAGCGTGTCTCGGATCGTCGCGTCGGCGACCGCCGCCGGACCGCAACACGAGCGCGCGTCCCACTCGGGACCGACCAGAGCGAGGACGTCGCCCTTCTCGGCCCGGAACGAGTCCGCCATCGCCTCGAGTGAGCAGAGGTAGCGCACACAGTCGTCACAAGGGTCGGCGTGAGTTACGACGAGAACGTGGGCTCGGGGCCGGTTCGAGCCGATGCGAACGGGAAGACCGGCACCCACGGGCTGGACGTCGCGGACCGGCAGCATGTCACCCCGTCGGAGCGTTCTCCCCATGCCGGTAGGTATTCCCGCGATCGGGACCCGGCTACCTCAACCCAGGTGGCGCGCCGAGCGTCCGACGTCCACGGCGGCGCCTTCCCCGAGTCGATCGGCCACGGGGCGTCTCGCTTGCGCCCAGTTCGGAGCGAGGGAACGGTGGTACATGCCGCTCACCCTGGAGGATGTGACCCGAGGTATCTCCCGCGTAGGCCTGGGTAGCCGTCCCGTGTGCCTGCACTCCTCGCCTTCATCGTTCGGCCACGTCGATGGTGGCCCACAGACGTGTACGCACCACTTGACGTGCTTGCCCGACGGGATGGCTTCGTCGTGCTCGCCGGCGTTGGCCTCGACTATGGACCGAGCCGCCATGGGTGCCGCCGACGATGGAAGAAGGCCGCGGAAGCGCGGAAGAACGCCCAGCCGCGTGCCGGAGGGGCATGCGGCCGGGCGTCTGAGCGGGCGAACTTCAGGTCACTGGGCGGTATAGGCCACCACGAGGGAGAACTTGAGGTCGGGCTCCTCGGCGCAGTTGGTGATCGAGCGGCTCATAGCCATCGAGTTCTCGCCGAGCCTCAGCTGCGACCCCCGCACCAGGCCGGTGCCGTTCTCGAAGTTGCCGAACACGTCCGGGAAGATCTCGACCCGGCACGAGACCTTGACGTGGTCGGTGTCGTCCCGCTCCTCGATCCAGCCGCGCACGCCGAAGCTCTCGGGCACGGCGTCGATCGTGGAGACGCTTCCGATGTCGATGGTCCTCCCCTGGCCGCTCAGGCCGAACGGCAGCGACTGGCCGTCGATGACCCGGATGATGGTGACACCGCTCGCCGTCACGAAGCACCGGTCTTCGTGGTTGTTGTCCGTGCAGGTCCCGTCCGCCTTCGACCACGGCAGGCCCAACTGACCCAGCGGCAGCGGGGGGGCGCCGGCCACGGTGCCTCGGTCGCTGTGCACGACCAGCTGCTGGGTGCCGTCCGGCTTGACGACGTGGAACTCGAACTTGAAGTCGCCGGCGTCGCCGTCCTTCTCGGCGTCCTTTTCCACGAAGAGCCGGATGAACTCCATTTTGACCAGCATGTCGGGCACCTCCGGCCGTCGGCCGGCGAGCACCTCGCTGTAGTCGGTCCGGTTGTCCTTGTCGGTGTTGGGCAGGGTGGGATCGATGGCGTATGTCTGCTCGTCGCCGTCCATCAGCAGGTCGAAGTCGGTGTCGGCCCTGGTCGGGTTGGACTGCGCCTGGTACACCGAGCCGCCCGGAAGACGGACGATGAGCTCGCCGCCCGGCAGGCCGGCCTCCTCGCCGTCGCTCCGCTTGTCGTTGTCGGTGTCGACGTTGGTCGCCTTGGTCTTGACCGTGCTGCCGTCGGCCAGCTTGAACCCGCGGACCTCCTGGAAGTCGGTGAGCCCGTCCCGGTCGGTGTCCCAACCGTCGCGGACGCCGTCGCCGTCGGTGTCCTTGTCGGGGTCGTCGGGCCCACAATCGAGGATGCCGCCAGGGACGGCCGGAGCGGCGCACCCGGGATCGGTCCCCAGCTTGAACTCCTCGAAGTCGGTGAGTCCGTCGTCGTCGGTGTCGGGGTCGTACTTCGACGAGTAGACCCGCTGAGCGGCGCTCGTCCCCTGGGCACCACATGTGGCGTTCAGGCACACCGCCGCGAGTGCCGCAGGGCCGGGCGCCGGCGACCGGGGCTGCATGAGCGTGAGCGTCACGTCCCAGCCCGCTCCGGCCTTGATCTCCGCGCCGTCGATCTTGAAGTCGAAGTTGTCGTCGGCGATCTCCTGGGCATCGGTCAGCCCGTCGCGGTCGCTGTCCCAGAACTCGGCTCGGTCGTCGAACCGCGGGTCGGAACCCAACCGGCGCTCGACGCCGTCGGTCAGCTGGTCGACGTCGCTGTCGGGGTGCTCGGGGCTCGTCCTGCGCTCGGGCTTGGTGAGGGCGTTCTTGTACCGGGTGAGCTCGAAGCGGTCTGTCAACCCGTCACCGTCGGTGTCCGGGCTCATTGGGTCGGTGACCGGGTCGTAGATCGGGCGGTCGACCGGGGACTGCCCGATGTCGGCCGCCACACCCGATGCCGTGGCGGTGGCCTTCGCCGTCATGGTGGCCTGCGTCGGGCTCTGGACGCTGAGGATCGTGGTGCTGTCGGGGATGCCCGGTCCCCTGACCGTCACGCCCTCGTCGCGGGCCGTGAAGCCGGCCGACGCCGACGTGACGACGTCGGAGCCGTCGGTCGTCACCAGGTCGGAAACCGACCGGGAGGCGAAGCCGGCGATGGTGGCGGAGACGCCGGATGCGGTGGCCGTCGCGTTCGCCGTCATCGTCGCCTTCGTCGCGCTTTCGAGACTGAGGATCGACGAGGCGACCGGGATCCCCGCGCCGGAGATGGGCCGGCCGATGTCCTGCGACGTGAAGGCGGCCGACGCCGACGTGACGGTCGGGGAGCCGTTGGTCGTCACCAGGTCGGCAACCGACCGCGGCTGGTAGCCGACGACGTCGCGCCGGGGGTCGTTGGCGGCGGTGTAGAGGGCTCCGATCTCGCCGGCGAAGGCGGTGGCGGTGGCGGTCGCCGTCATCGTGGCCTGCGACGTGCTCTGGACGCTGGCGATCTTCGTGCCGTCGGGGATCCCCAACCCCGTGATGGCCTTGTCCACGTCGCCGGCCGTGAAGTTGGCCGACCCCGACGTGACGGCCGGCGACCCGCTGGTCGTTCTGAGGTCGAAGACCAACCGGGCTCCGATCTCCGCGCGACCGGCGGAGCCGGTGGCCTTTGTCGACATCGTGGCCTGCGTCGGGCCCTGGACGCTGACGATCGTGGTGCCGTCGGGGATTCCCGCCGCCTTGAGCGTCACGCCCACGTCGTGGATCGTGAAGTTGGCCGAGGGCGACGTCACGATCGACGATGCGCTGGTCGTCTTGAGGTCGGAGACGAGGCGGATGTCAGAAACCTTGTCGTCGAACACGACGAGGCCGGCGGCGTCGTAGGTGATGCTGGCGGGCGCCTCGTCGCGGTCTGACAGCCCGTCACGGTCACTGTCCTTCGAGTTGCAGCGCGAACGGGCCCGGGCGTGGGACTGCGGCGTCTCCACGTCCCAGCCGACCAGCACCTCGAATCGGTCGTCGAGCCCGTCACCGTCGGTGTCACGGTGCTTGTACCTGCCGTCGACGATCAGGGGGTCGTCGATGCACCCGTGCATCGCCTCGGTGATGGCCGGGAGCCGGTCGTTGTCCTCGTCGGCGACGAAGGAGAGGTTCACGTTCGATCCCGGGTTGAGGATCCGCTCGTCGAGCCGCAGGAAGGGGTCGATACCGGTGGGAGTGACGATCAGCCACTCCTTGGGCGAGTCGAGCCTGATCTCGCGCTCGCGGATCCGGTAGATGATCTCGAACTCGCCCTCGGGCGAGGGCAGCTTCTTCGTCGAGAAGCTCTTCTGCTTCAGGTCGCGGGTGAGGCTGCTGCTCGGGTTGGCGTCCTCGTCGTACCACTTCAGCCCGGCCGCCTGCATGGCGTCGCGCATGGTGATCCCGACGGGCTTGCCCTGCAGGTTGAAGATCACCCGGCGATCGTCGGTGTCGACATCGCCGTCGCCGTCGGTGTCCTCGACATGGCGGCCAATGACGCCGGTGGCGACCCGGAGAATCTCCGTCTCCTCGCCCCGGCCGTCACCGTTGGCGTCGTAGCCGCCGTAGTCGATGGCGATGCGGGCGGTGCGGTCGTTGATGTCCTGGGACGTGAAGGCGAAGTTGCGCCCCGCCTCGTCGACCACGTCGTAGTTGGAGAAGCGGAACACGATCCCTTGCGGGTTCCGCATCAGCTCCTCGACCAGCTCGGGGGAGACGTCGGTGCTGGTGAACACGATCGGGCCCTTGGCCGGCACCAGCGGGCCCAGGTTGAACCCGGTCGACGGCTCGAGGTCGGGGGTGAGCGTGGTGATCGGCGTCAGCCTCGTCGGGTCGTCGGGGTCCTGGATCAGCGCCGTCACCTGGAGGTTCCGGACGGTGAAGGCGACGTTGCCCCTGCCCTCCAGGAACACACCCAGTTGCACGCGTGCCCCGAACACGTCGCGGGTCACGTTCGAGTCCTTCGAGACCTCCTGCTGCGTGGACAGCGAGTTGGTGTAGGCCTGCTCCGTGGCCTCGCTTGACGTGGCAGTGAAGCTGCTGCTGAAGGAGTTGGTGTTCGCCGTCTCCGAGCTGAAGTTGAAGGTGAACTTCTTCTCGGCCCCCGAGCCGAGCCCGAGCAGGTACCCGCCCTTCCATCCCGACTCGTATTCCTGGGAGTTGGCGGTCTTGGTTGCCACCTCGATCGTGGTCCCCTCGCTCCGGCTGAACTCCTGGCTCTGGGACTGGGTGAGGGTCGACTCGACCGCCTTGGTCTCGAGGTCGCGGGTCGCCTGGCCGTTGCTCTCGGTGAACTTCACGTCGAGGCCCAGCCGCATGTCGCCCAGCGTCAGGATCGGCTGGGGCAGGTCGGCGACCTTGGGGTTGCGGTTCACGTTGATCTCGTAAGCGTCCTTGAGCTGGTCGCCGTCGGTGTCGTCGAAGATCGGCGACGTAATGAAGGTCGCGGCCTCCAGACCGTCGAACAGGGTGTCCCCGTCACTGTCCTGGTTCGCCGGGTCGCTGTAGTACTCGTTGAACTCGGTCCAGTCGGTCAGCCCGTCGTCGTCGGTGTCGTTGTCGCGGGGGTCGATGTTCAGGGCCCGCTCCTCGTGGTCCTTCAGCCCGTCGCCGTCGGTGTCGTCGGTGATCAGGCTGCTCGTCACCTGGCGGATCTGCGTGTCGCCGTTGCCGAGCTTGATGGTGATCTGCCAGCCGCGGGTCTCCTCGTGGTCCCACAGGGTGTCGCCGTCGCTGTTGGTCCGTTCGTCCCCCGTGGGCGGCGTCCCCGCGAAGGTCCAGCTGGTCGGGTCGACGATCACCCCGGCGACGTTGGTCTTGTCGGCCAGCGGGTTGCCGGCCATGTCGGTGACGTTGTGCGCGCTCACCTGGTAGGTCACCTCGGTCTGGGACTTGGTCGTGAGCTGCACGCTCAGCCGGTCCGTGCCGACGAACTTGGCGGCGTCCACGCCCAGGGCGCCGACCTCGGGGTGGACGACCACCTGCACGATGGCGTAGTGGCTGGGGTCGATGGCGTTGTCGGACATGGGCTTGGAGAACTGCACGGTCACGGACTTGTTCCCGGTGGAGCCGGCGCTGACCACCTTGGGCCGTTCGTTGTTGACGGCGACGCTCCCCGTGAACGACGCCGAGTTGAACGACGGGTTCACGTCATTCCCGTTGGCGCCCTTCACCTCGGCCACGATGGTGTAC
>JBOGIC010000808.1:0-8039 GCA_050744985.1 Acidimicrobiales bacterium | reverse complement strand
TGTTCAGCACGCCGCTCGAGGGCGCCGGTTTCGTGTTCCGTCGGGAGAACCCTGAGCGCACCAAGCGGTACTTCCGCGAGCCCGCCGGAGAGCAGAGGACGCATATCCACGTCCGACGAGCGGGGTCGTTCTCGGAACAGTTCGCTCTGCTCTTTCGGGACTACCTCCGCCATCACGCCGAGCGCGCCGCTTCCTACGCGACGATCAAGCGAGATCTCGCCGCGGAGTACCGAGATAACCGCCAAGGCTACGTCGACGCCAAGGGCCCGTTCATCTGGGAGACGATGAGGCTCGCCGACGCCTGGGCGCAGGCGACTGGGTGGGAGCCCGGACCGTCGGACGCGTGAAGCGTGGGGCCACGCGAGCGAGGTCGTTGATGTCGACGGGGCCGGCGGTGCCGCTGGATAGACCGGCTGATCAGTTCCGTAACCGGATCCCTCACCGGGACGCGCGTGCCGCGCGCCCCGAAGCCCGATCCCTCACCGGGACGCGCGTGCCGCGCGCCCCGAAGCCCGATCGGCTACCGGGCACTCACTCTCGATGCCGCGCGGTAGGCGTGCCAGGCGGTGGCTGCGCGGCGTCGGCGTGGCCGCGTCGACACCCAGCGCCAGCAGGTCCCAGGCGACCTCGCATGCACCAAGCCGGAGCCGTTCCGGTCCGAGGATGTGGGCGTTGAGCGGCTCGACGAATGTCCATTCCTCCAGCGGGGCCGTCAACTGGGCCTCCAACCAACCGAAAGCGGCGTTCTCACCGATGCAGCCGGCCTGCCGCACGAAAGCGACCAGCAAGTCCTGGACGACTTCCGGGAGCGGCCCGGCATCGGCGAGAGCCGAGCGGGAGAGCTCGAGACTCAAGGCTTGGAACCGGGCATATGCTTCGCCCCGGAACAGCACGGCACGGGGACCACGACCGCTCAAGTAATAGGGCGCGTCACTCGTTGGGCCGTCTACGTCGCGTTCGGCGAGGGCCAGCAGCTCAAGGAGGTCGTGCTTGAGTTCGCGGGTCAGTGCCCGTCGTGGCCGTGGCGGTGGTGGCACATGCCGATGGTCGCGCACTGGTTGACGGCCCGCCCGACGCCGATTTCTCTGCGCGCAGGGAGCTACCTCAGGAAGTCCGCAAGACGATCCTGATCGGCCACATGGCCGCCGATGTGGCGGTGGCCGCCTGCGTGACCGTGCCGATCATGGCGCTGGGGCTCATCCTCGGCGCACGGTTCGGCGGGGCTGCTGGGCGTGATCGTGTTCATGGCGCTCGCCTCGCGGTGGAGGCTGGCCTTCGCCGGCTTCGGCTACGCCATCGCCCTCAAGACTGGCAACCCGGGCAGCCGTGAACTCGAGCTTCCTGCTGCTTCTTCCCGTTCCTGTTCCTCACGTCGTCGTACGTGCCCCGCGAGCAGCTATCGGGCTGGCTGGACCCCGTCGCCGGGTTCAACCCAGTCACCTACCTCCTGGAAGGCATGCGCTCGGTGGTCCTCGTGGCCGACTGGCGGTGGGGGGGAGCTGGCCCAGGTGCTCGTGCCATCGGTCTGGTCGGCGCGGTCAGCATGTCCCTGTGCTGCGCCGCCCTGCGCGGCCGCACCAAGCAAGGCTGAGGCACACGACGGCGGACGGCGTCAACAGTTCTGGACCTGGTCCACGAAGGGCTCGAAATCGCATTGATCGGGCTCCGGCCCCCCGTCAAGAAGATCGGATCCCGGTCCACCCAAGAGACGGTCCGAGCCCGCTTCGCCGAAGAGGCGGTCGTCGCCCTCCTCGCCCGAGAGCGTGTCGTGGCCCGGGCCGCCCAAGATCCGGTCGTGGCCGGGGCCCCCGGAGAGCGTGTCCCACCCCGGGCCACCCAGAAGGGTGTCGTTGCCGACCTCGCCGTAGATGACATCGTCCTGCCCGGTTGTCGCCCGGTCGCTGTCGCCGCAGATGATGTCGTCGCCTCCGCCGCCGTAGATGACGTCGAAGCCGCCGAGGCCCACGATGACATCCGGACCGGCCGTTCCCTGGATCCTGTCGTTCCCATTCGTGCCGATGATGGTCGCCGGCCGCGAGTCACACGTCGGGGTTCCTCCTGGGGGAACCGTCGTCGTCGTGCTGCTCGTGGTGGGAGCGGTTGAGCTCGTCGAGGTGGTGGGCAGCGAGGTAGTGGACGTCGAGGTCGACGAGGGCGTTGTCGTGGATGACGTGCTCGTGGACGAAGAGGTCGTGGACGAAGAGGTCGTGGACGAAGAGGTCGTGGACGAAGAGCTGGTCGTGGAGGTGGACGTCGACGTGGGCACGCTCGCCGCCGGCTGCCAGTTCGGGTCGGTGTCGATGGCGGGGGCCGGGAGCGGGAGACGGGTCACGTCCGACCCATCGGGGTTCATGACGAAGATGTCGTAGCCGTTGGGAGCGTCGAAGGCGTTCGAGGCGAAGACGATCTTGGTGCCGTCTGGCGACCATGCCGGGAAGACGCCCGCCTGGCCGGCTCCGCCCACGATCACATGCTGGTTGCTGCCGTCGGCGTTCATCACCCAGATCTGGCCCGGCCCGCGGCCGTAGACGATCTGCGAGCTGTCGGGCGACCAGTCCGGACTGCGCTCGGCACCGAGGCTTCCCGTGGTGGACGTGAGCGGGAGCTGGTTTCCGCCATCGGCGTTCATGACCCAGATGTCGAATCCCAGCGCGTAAGCAATCCTCGTGCCGTCGGGCGACCACGCCGGCTCGGTCTCCAGGGCAACCGTGGCGGGTGTGTTCGTGAGGTTGGTCTTCCCGGAGCCGTCGGCGTTCATGGCCCAGATGTCTCCATTGGCGGAGGTGTAGGCGATCTTGGTGCCGTCGGGCGACCATGTCGGGTTCGTCCCCTCGTTGGCCTGGCCGGTCGTGACCGGACCCGGCGTGAGGTTGGTCTGCCCACTCCCATCGGCGTTCATGACGTAGATGTTGCGGTGTCCTTCGCTGGCCTTGACGAAGGCGATCTTGGTGCCGTCGGGCGACCACACCGGATCGTTGTCCTCGGCCGGGTCGTTGGTCAGGTTGCGCTGGTCGGTCCCATCGGGGTTCATCGAGTAGATCTCGAGGTTGCCGTCCCTGCTCGACTCGAACGCGATCCTGCCGTTGGCACCCGGGTAGGCCCCGTGAGCGGACGTTCCCGCCAGGAGCGCCCCAAGCACGAGCACGGTCACGAGCAGGCTCAGGGACACGCGGTCTTCCCGCGCTGAGACACGTCGACCCATGACGTTCCTCCAGCCTCTCAGTCGGTGCGACAGTAGTACGCAGTACAAGGCGTTACTCCACACCCCCGAGGCACTCCTGGTCGTCGTCACCGACGGCAGCGGCAGAGAGGCCTGCGCGATCGAACCTGCGCTCGTCCTGTACCGTCGCAACGGTCCAACCCCGACCGGTGTGGCGGAGGAGGACCGCCGAGCGGGTACCGCAGGCGAAATGCCGAACGGGGGTCCCCGAAGGGGAACGGCATCCGGGCCCGACTTCAGCCGTCGGCCCTGCGTGGTGGCTGTTGCCGCAAGCGGATCGGCCACCGGGGCGCGGCACGCGCGTTCCGCACAGGATCCGTCACGAACCGCGGCGACGAGGGCTGGCATCCGTACAGCCTCTGCGAGTCACGCCGGGGTGGCCGACCTACCTCGGGCGCCCGTGACGGCTACCCCCGAGTGGCCGGCGTCGCTCGGTCTGTACTTGTTCGGGCCCCTGGGCTGCCGAGCCGACCGCCGAAGATGGCGGCAACGCGGCGGGCCGCTGCGGCTCGAGATCTACTTTGAGAAGCGTGGTCGCTCCACCGCTGCGCCTTTACAACACCCGCACCCGACGGGAGGGTGAGTTCGCGCCGCTCAGCGAGGGTGCCGTGAGGGTGTACTCGTGCGGTCCAACCGTTTACTCCCACCAGCACATCGGCAACATGAAGCCGTATGTCTTCAGCGACACCTTACGGCGGGTGCTCCGCTGGAAGGGGTACGCCGTACGTCAGGTGATCAACATCACCGACGTTGGCCACCTCACGTCTGACGAGGACGACGGCGAGGACAAAATGGAGGTCGGCGCGCGCCGCGAGGGGCGCACCATCTGGGAGATCGCCGAGCACTACACCCGGCTGTTCCAGAATGACCTCGAGGCCCTGCGTATCTTCTCGCCCGACGTGTGGTGCAAGGCGACCGATCACATCGAAGAGATGATCGCCTTCGCCGCGGTGCTCGAAGAGAAGGGCTACTGCTACCGCCTGCCAACGGGCCTCTACTTCGACACCGCAAGGCTCGATGGCTACGGCCAGCTCGCCCGGCTCAACGTGAAGGGCCAGAGGGAGGGCGCGCGCGTCGACCCTGTCGAGGGCCGCCGCAACCCGAGTGACTTCGCGGTGTGGCGCGCGACGCCTCCCGGCGAACAGCGTCAGATGGAGTGGGACTCCCGGTGGGGGAGAGGCGCGCCGGGCTGGCACCTCGAGTGTTCGGTGATGAGCATGAAGTACCTCGGCGACCATTTCGACATCCACACCGGCGGCGCCGATCACATCCCCGTGCACCACACCAACGAGATCGCCCAGAGCGAGGCCTACCTCGAGGACGGTCAACCGTGGGTGCCGTGGTGGCTCCACGAGGAGTTCGTCAACCTCAAGGGCGCCAAAATCGCCAAGTCGGCGGGCGGAGGACCCGTCGTGGGCGACCTCGTTGAGCGGGGCTCCCACCCGTTGGTGTACCGGTTCCTGCTGCTGCAGGCGCACTACCGCACCCAGATCGAGTTCGATTGGGATGCTCTTGAGGGCGCCAAGACTGGGCTCCGCCGGCTGCTCGATCGCTTCTCCCGTGCCGGCCGCGCCGGGCCAACGCTAACGACCTACGAGGACGCCATGGCCGCCTTGTCGAGCGACGCAGGGCGCCGCTATCTCGCCGACTTCGACGCGGCCCTCTCCGACGACCTCAATACCGCCAGGGCGCTCACGGCGGTGACCGGCGCGAGCCGCGATGAAGCCTTGCCGGCGAGTGACCTGGCCGCGCTGGCCCGCGCGTTCGACGCGGTGCTCGCCATCGGCCTTGCCGACCTCAAGCCCGAGGATCTCGACTTGCGGCGCGGCGGTACCGATGTCGACGCGGAGACGGTCGAGCGGCTGGTGGCCGAGCGCGACGCTGCCCGGGCGAGCCGTGATTACGCCCGAGCCGATGAACTACGCACGCGGCTCCGCGGCCTCGGCGTTGAGCTAGAAGACTCTCCCTCGGGTACGACATGGCGCTGGGCCTGAGCGCCTCCCGCCTCCGACCCACATCGGTCGACGAGGCCCGCCGGCGGATCCCGTTGCGCGACCGCCCGCTGACGGCCACGGCGAGCAGTTCCTCCAGGTCTGGCTGGCGCCGATGGCCGAGGCCCTGAGCCGGCTCGATCCCCAGGCGGTGGTCCTGGCCTACAGCTGGCTCGATCAGCCGGCGACGACGCGTCGCCCTTCGCCGCCCGCATCTCGGAGTCGCGGACGGTGGCGAACGGTGAATGTCTCGGCGCGGCCCTCAACGAGGTGATTTCAACGCAGTTCGTGCCGGCCGGGGGCGACGTGCACATCCTGGGCGACAGCCACGGTGCCAAGGGGAACCCTCAACGGGAGCCGGCGAGCTACCCCTTGCGTTGACGACGGGCCAGTCCCGTAAGGGTGGTTCGGTGAGGTGTCCCGGGACTGAGGCGGCATGCGGACGGAATCTGCAAATTCTGCCCGTCCCCTTCGGCTACATCGCCCGGTCGGGTCGGACGGCGTGGTGGAGCGTCACGCCGCAGCGTGTGGTCGAAGGCGCCAAACCCGTCAAGCCCTCCCGGCACAGATGGCCGTCGAGGAGCACCGTGTACCGTCCTCGGCCAACGCGATGGCAGAAGCGCCGATCGCTCCGCCGCGCACGTCGTTCTGGTGGGCGGACTGGGAAGCGAACGGGTCGACCCAACCGTTGGTGATGACGGCGTGCAAGTTGTCCCGCCTGCACGTTCGGCCTCGTCAGGATGAGGGTGGGAGCCCGCGCGCGTCGCCGATGGGGTCGCATCGTCGCGGTGCGGCGTGTTCGGTGGCGAGCGCCACAGGGGCGTCACTGTCGCGCGGCAAAGCCTTCGTGCACCTCTTCGTAGACGCGGTCGCGGAGCACGTTGGCCTCGGCGTCGGTCAGAGTGCGGTCGTAGGGCCGGAGGACGAGGCGCAGCAGAACGTTCTTCTGCCCCGGGACGAGGCCGAGACGGTCGATGGCGGCGGCGGGCAACGCGGCGGCCGGTGTCTCCGACAGCACGGCCAACTCCTCGACGACGCCGGCATCCTCACCCAGCGCCTGGCGGACGCGGTCGCCGATGTCCTCGGCTGTGACGCCGCCGTCGACGGCGACCGACAGGTCGCGCCGCACCGCCGGCAGATGGGAGATGGGACGGTACGGCTCGAGGTCGAGCATCTGCGCCGCGACCCGGGGGTCGTCCGAGCGCAGCAGGCGGATGTCGGGCACGCCCTTGCGCAGCATCAGCAGCCGGTCGAGGCCCATGCCCAACGCGAGCCCGGAGTAGCGGGTGTCCAACCCCGCGCCCCCGAGCACAGCCGGGTGGGCGAGCCCGCACTCCCACACCTCGACCCAGCCGCCGTCGGATTCGGCGTCGACCTGGCGGCCGTGGAGCGTATACGGGTGGGCCCGGTCGTCCTGGCGGTACGCCCGCCCCGGTACGAGTGCGCCCGCCAGCACCGCGATCATCTCCTGAAGGTCGTCGTCGTCGAGCGGGCGCCGCGCGACGCGCCAGAGGTCGAGTTGGTGGGGCGTGCCGGTGTGGAGGCGGTCGATGGCGTCGCGGCGGTAGACGATGCCGGGGCCGACGATCAGCACGTCGTCGGGCGGGTTTGGCTGTTCCGCGATCGCCCGCAACGCCGGCGGGACCATGGCGCTGGAATGTGTGCGCAGGACGTGGCCGTCGTCGACGTAGCGCGTGTACCGGGCGGCGCGGGTGACCGCGGCCCGTGGGAACCCGAGCCGGTCGTAGTTGTCGGCGAGGGTCACGACCCGCGGGCCACGGGTCAGGTGGACATCGCCGCCCCACGCGGCCGTGAGGGCGGTGACGGCCACGTCGACCAGGAGTTGCACGGCGTGCGGCCCCTGGTCGGGATCGGTGAGGTCACGGATGGCGAGATCGCGCGCGAGTTGCGCGGGCGTGAGGACGGGATGCACGGGCTGCTCCGTTCGGTGCGCGGAACGACGAGGGACCTGGCCCCCGACCCGAGCGGGCGCCGGCTACGAGGCCGCAGCGCACGACGGGCCGGGGCCGGGAAATCGGCGAGCGCGTCCCACGTGCATGTCGTCAACCGTAGACGCCCCGGACGCGCCCAGGCCGGTACTTTTGCGGCGAGCACGGGGGCGAGGAGGAACGTATGGGCGAGGGATACTGGTCACCGACCGCCGCGCCGGGAGGCGAGTGGCACGGTGTGCCCGGACGAGGGTGCTGGTTCCGCAAGGTGGAGGGTCAGCCGTTCTGGATGACCGATGGCCCGCACGAGCACTACGACTCGATGGGCGCCGAAGGCGGTTGGCTCGGGTTCCCGACGTCGAACTTCGATGCCGCGACGGGCGTGCAGCGCTTCGAGAACGGCAGCATCTACTGGAACGGATCGTCCTGGCAGTCGAGCCGCGACGAACCCGAGCACACCGAGGCGTTCCGGAGCGTCGAGCCGCCGCCGCCCCCACCTGGGGACTGAGGGCCGCCGTGCGGCAGGTGCAGATCGACCGCTACGGCGGGCCCGAGGTCCTTCACCTGGTGGAGGACGTGCCCGATCCCGATCCGGCGCCGGGTGAGGTGGTCGTGCGCACCGAGGCGGCGGGGATCACGTTCGTCGACACGCTGTCCCGCGCCGGCCGCGATCCCCGTCCCGGACCACCCCCGCCCCTGCCGCGGGTACTCGGCAACGGCGTGGCCGGCCTCGTCGACGGGCGGCGCGTGGTGACGGCGACGGGTGGGGCGGGCGGCTACGCCGACCGGGTGGTGGTACCCGCAGAGGGCGTCATCCCCGTCCCCGACGGCGTCGACGCGGCGTCCGCCGTCGCCCTGCTCGCCGACGGGCGGACCGCC
>JBOGIC010000807.1:0-5189 GCA_050744985.1 Acidimicrobiales bacterium | reverse complement strand
CCGAGGCGAAGGCCGACCCGCGGCCGAGCCTCGTGATCGTGCGCAGCAACATCGGCTACGGGTCACCGGTGCAGGACACGGCCAAGGCCCACGGTGCGCCGCTCGGCGAGGCCAACGTCGCCGCCACCCGCGACAAGCTGGCTTGGCCGTACCCGCCGTTCGTGATCCCCGGCGAGGTGTACGAGCACTGGCACGGCCTCGTCGCCGAGCAGGCCGCGATCCGTGGCACGTGGGGCCATCTGTTCGACGCCTACCGCAGCGCCAATCCCCGGCTGAGCGCCGAGCTGCAACGGGTCATGAGCGGCGACCTGCCCGACGACTGGCGCGCGGCGATGCCCGTCTTCGACACCGGCACCAAGGTGGCGACGCGCGTGTCGGGGGGCAAGGCGCTCAACGCCTTTGCCGAGAGCGTGCCGGAGCTCGTCGGTGGGGCAGCCGACGTGGCCCCGTCGACGGAGACGCAGTTGGTCAAGTACGGCGATGTCAACGCCGGCGACTGGGAGGGGCGCAACATCCACTTCGGCGTCCGCGAGCACGCCATGGGCGCCATCTGCAACGCGATGGCGGCCCACGGTGGCTTCCGCCCGTACTGCGCCACCTTCTTCAGCTTCTACGACTACATGCGCGAGGACGTGCGCCTGGCCGCGCTCATGCAGGTGCCGGTCGTGTTCATCTTCACCCACGACTCGATCGCGCTGGGGGAGGACGGACCGACCCACCAGCCCATCGAACACCTGGCGGGGATGCGGGCCCTGCCCGGTCTGCGAACGTTCCGTCCCGCCGATGCCAACGAGTCGGCGCAGGCGTGGCGCGAGGCGATCGCCCACACGGGGCCGAGCTGCATCGTGCTGTCGCGCCAGGGTCTGAAGACCATCGACCCGTCGGTCCTGAATGTGGCCGCCGGGGCATCGATCGTCGCTCCGGGCGACGCCGCCGCCATCGTGGCCACCGGCTCCGAGGTGGAGCTGGCCCTGGCGGCCCGTGACCTCCTGGCGTCCGACGGCATCAGCGCCCGGGTCGTGTCGATGCCGTGCGTCGAGCTGTTCCGTTCCCAACCCAAGGAGGTGCGCGACGCCGTGCTGCCCCCCGACATGCCCACGCTCGCGGTCGAAGCCGCGGCCCCGACCGGCTGGCACGAGTTCGCCGACGACGTCGTCGGCCTGATGCGCTTTGGTGCCTCGGCGCCCGGTCCGGTGGTCTACGCCAAGCTCGGCTTCACCCCCGAGCACGTGGCCAGCCACGTCACGCGGCTGGTGAAGCCGTGAGGGTCGCGATCTCCGCCGATCACGCCGGCCTGCCCCTGCGGCCGCGGGTGGCGCAAGCCGTCTCGGACGCCGGCCACACGCCCGTGCTGCTCGGCCCCGACACAGCGCCGTCGGGCGGCATCGACTACCCGCTCGTGGCCAAGCTGGTCGGCGACGCCGTGGCGGCGATGGACGCGGAGCGCGGCATCCTCATCTGCGGCAGCGGCGCGGGCGTCACCATCGCCGCCAACCGCCTGCCGGGGGTGCGGGCGGCGTACGGCAGCGACTGCTATACGGCCCACCAGATGGTCGAGCACGACCACGTGAACGTGTTGACCCTCGGCGCCCGGGTGATGGGACCGGAGGTCGCCGCCGAGGTCGTCGGCGCGTTCGTCCACGCCGTTCCCAGCACCGAGGAGCGCCATGTGCGCCGCCTCGGCGAGGTGCTCGAGTTCGAGCGGGAGCGCAGCATGAACGCGGCCGTCGGCCTGCACGAGATCGGCCAGAGCCTGTGGCTCGACAACATCACCCGCCAGCTGCTCAGCAGCGGCACGCTGGCGCGCTACATCGCCGGACTGGCCGTCACCGGCCTCACGTCCAACCCCACGATCTTCGACAAGGCCGTCACCGGTAGCTCCGACTACGACGCCCAGATCCTCGACCTGCTGGCGACCGGGCTCGAGCCCGAGCCGTTGTTCTTCGAGCTGGCGATCAGCGACCTCACGCGTGCCGCCGCGCTGTTACGACCGGTATGGGACGCGACCGAGAGCGTCGACGGCTGGGTCTCGCTCGAGGTGTCGCCGAAGCTGGCGCACGACACGGCGTCGACGGTCGAGTCGGCCCAGACGCTGCACGCCAAAGCGGCCACGCCCAACCTGTTCATCAAGATCCCGGGCACGCCCGAGGGCATCCCGGCCATCGAGGAGGCCATCTTCTCCGGCGTGCCGGTGAACGTCACGCTCCTGTTCTCGCGTGAGCACTACCTGGCGGCGGCCGAGGCTTACCTGCGCGGCCTGGAGCGGCGGCTCGATGCGGGCTTGACCGTGGACGTGGGATCGGTGGCGTCGGTGTTCATCTCACGGTGGGACGCCGCGGTCGCCAAGCAGGTCGGCGACGACCTGCGCGGCAAGCTCGGCGTCGCCGTCGCCCAACGCACCTACGCCGCCTACCGGGCACTGCTCGAATCCGACCGCTGGAAGCGCCTGGCCGCCGCCGGCGCCCATCCGCAGCGCCTGCTGTGGGCGAGCACGGGCACCAAGGACCCGGCGTTGCCCGACACGTACTACATCACCGCCCTCGCCTCACCGCTCACGGTCAACACCATGCCGGAGAACACGCTGATCGCCTTCGGGGCCCACGGCGCCGTCGGCGCCCTCCTGCCGGCCGACGGCGGTGACGCCGAGGAGCAGCTCGCCCGGTTCGCGCCGGCGGGGGTCGACGTCGACGCGCTGGCCACGCAGCTGCAGGTCGAGGGGGCGGAGTCGTTCGTGAAGTCGTGGGAGGAGCTGATCGGGGTCATCGGCTCCAAGGCATCGCAACTGGCCAAGACCGGCTGAGCCGGTCAGACCGAAAGGGAGCTCGCCAATGCAGCTCGGGATGATCGGACTGGGACGTATGGGCGCCGGGTTGGTCCGGCGACTCATGAACGACGGCCACGAATGCGTCGTCTACGACGTCAACGACGCGGCCGTGAAGGACCTCGAAGCCGACGGCGCCACGGGGACGACCGACCTGGCGGACTTTGCCGCCAAGCTGACCAAGCCGCGCGCCGGATGGATCATGGTGCCGGCCGCCTTCACGGGCTCGACGGTCACCAAGCTGGCCGAGGTCTTCGAGGAAGGCGACATCATCATCGACGGCGGCAACTCGTACTACCGCGACGACATCATGCGGGCGGCGGAGTTGAGGACCAAAGGGATCCACTACATCGACGTCGGCACCAGTGGCGGCGTGTTCGGGCTCGAGCGCGGCTTCTGCCTGATGATCGGCGGCGAGGAGGGACCGGTCACACGCCTCGACTCGATCTTCGCCACGATCGCGCCCGGGGTCGACGAAGCCCCCCGCACGCCGGGCCGCACGGGGGAGCCCTCGACCGCCGAGAACGGCTACCTCCACTGCGGGCCGAACGGCGCCGGGCACTTCGTGAAGATGGTCCACAACGGCATCGAGTACGGGATCATGGCCGCCTACGCCGAGGGCCTGAACATCCTCCAGCACGCCAATGTCGGCAAGAAGGCGCAGTCCGACGACGCCGAAACGGCGCCGCTCGAGCATCCGGAGTTCTACCAGTACGACCTCGACCTGCCCGAGGTGGCCGAGGTGTGGCGGCGGGGGAGCGTGGTCGCCTCGTGGCTTCTCGACCTCACGGCTCACGCGCTGCACCAGTCGCCCAAGCTCGAGGAGTTCAGCGGGCGGGTGTCGGACTCGGGCGAGGGCCGATGGACGTCGATCGCCGCCATCGAGGAGGGCGTGCCCGCCACGATCCTGGCGACGGCGCTGTTCGACCGGTTCACGTCGCGCGGCGAGGCCGACTTCGCCGACAAGCTGCTCTCGGCCATGCGCAAGGAGTTCGGCGGCCACGACGAGAAGACGGCATGAGCACGCCCGTGCACTCCGACGCGCTCGTCTTCTTCGGGGCGACCGGGGACCTGGCGTACAAGAAGGTCTTCCCGGCCCTGTACGACCAGACCAGGCGGGGCGTGCTCGACGTGCCGGTGATCGGCGTGGCGTCGTCGCCGTGGTCGGTGGACGACCTGCGCAAGCGCGCCCACGACAGCATCGAGGAGCACGGCGGCGGCATCACCGACCAGCCCGCGTTCGACACGCTGGCGTCGATGCTGCAGTACGTGTACGGCGACTACCGCGAGCAGTCGGTCTTCGACAACCTTCGCAAGACGCTCGGGCACGCCAAGTCCCCCGCCCACTATCTGGCGATCCCGCCGAGCCTGTTCCCCAACGTGGTGGAGGGCCTGGGCAAGTCGGGCGCGGCCAAGAACGCGCGGGTCATCGTGGAGAAGCCCTTCGGGCGCGACCTGGCGTCGGCCCGGGCGCTCAACGAGGTGCTGCACTCGGTGTTCCCGGAGCCGGCGATCTTCCGCATCGATCACTACCTCGGCAAGGAGTCGGTCGAGAACGTCCTGTACTTCCGGTTCGCCAACGCCTTCCTCGAGCCGATCTGGAACCGCAACTTCGTCGAGTCGGTGCAGATCACGATGGCGGAGAACTTCGGTGTGCAGGGGCGCGGCAAGTTCTACGAGGAGGTCGGTTGCCTCCGGGACGTGGTCCAGAACCACATGCTCCAGACCGTCGCCCTGCTCGCCATGGAGCCCCCCGTCGGCGGCGGCAACGAGGCCTTGCGCGACGAGAAGGAGAAGGTCTTCCGCGCCATGCGCGCCCTCGAACCAAATGACCTCGTGCGCGGCCAGTTCGCCGGCTACCGCGACGAACCCGGCGTGGCGCCCGACTCCGACGTCGAGACGTTCGCGGCCGTGCGCGTGAACATCGACTCGTGGCGGTGGGAGGGTGTGCCGTTCCTCATCCGGGCCGGCAAGGAGATGCCGGTCAGCGCCACCGAGGTGCTCGTGAAGTTCCACAAGCCGCCGCAGAAGGTGTTCCCCGACGAGCAGGTCGACCTGGCCGACACGAACTACTTCCGGTTCCGGCTCGGGCCCGACCGCGTGTCGATCGCCCTCGGCTGCCGGGCCAAGGTCGCGGGCGAGTCGTTCACGGGCCGGGACGTGGAGCTCTACCTGTGCAATGACCTGCACGACGAGGTGACGGCCTACGACCGGCTGCTCGGCGACGCCATGATGGGCCGATCGCTGCTGTTCGCCCGGGAGGACGGCGTGGAGGCGGCGTGGGGCGTCGTCGACCGCGTGTTGACCGAGCATGCCAGCGCCCACTCGTACCGGCCGCAGACGTGGGGCCCCGACGAGGCCGACTCCA
>JBOGIC010000806.1:0-5310 GCA_050744985.1 Acidimicrobiales bacterium | reverse complement strand
GTCGAGCACGCCGCCGTGCGCCGCGCCGTCGACCCCCAGGGCGAGGCCCGAGACGACCCGCACACCGCTCGCCGCCAGGTCACGCCCGAGCTGGTAGGCGACATCGCGCCCGTAGCGGCTGCACGCCCGGGTGCCGACGATCCCCACCCGCCGGCCGTCGAGGGCCGCCACGTCACCGAGCGAGAACAGCACCGCCGGCGCCTCGTGGTCGGCGGCCAGCACCTCCGGGTAGGAGGGCTGGCCGTTCACGTGGACATCGACCTTCGCGGCGCGATGGGCGGCGGCCACCGACGCGGGGTCGATGCGGCGGGCCTCGTGCCGCCACGTCTCAGACACCGAGCCGCCCTCGCAGCCGGGCAGGTGGGCGGTGCCGGCGACCACCCGCCTCCACGCCTCCTCGGGCGACCAGCGGCCCAGGATGGCGGCCAAGCGGGCCGGGCCCATACCTGGCAGCCCGGCCAGGGCGGCGGCGTAGGAATTCATGCCACCGCCTCCTCGGCCCCCATCTCGCCGCGCAAGCCGAGCGCCAGGCACACGTGCTCCTCGGTGACCGTCGCCGGCCCACCGGCCAGATCGGCCAGCGTGCGGGCGACCCGGCGCACCCGGTGCAGCCCCCGCCCGCTCAGCGTGCCGCTCCTCAGCTTGAACTCGAGCAGGCTCGACGCCGCCGCCGACAGGGGCGCCACCTCGTCGAGCCGGCTCGCCGGCAACTCGGCGTTGCACCGCACGCCCCGTGCCCTCGCCCGGTCACGCGCTTGGGCCACCCGGGCCGCCACCACGGCCGACGACTCGCTCGGCGGCCCGCCCAGCAACGTGGAGGTCTCCGGCCGCGACACGACCACCCGCAGGTCGAACCGGTCGAGCAGCGGCGCCGACAGCCGCCGCACATAGCGCGACCGGGCCGATGGGCCGCACCGGCACCGCCCGCCCGGCCCGCCAAGGCCGCAGGGGCACGGGTTGGTGGCCGCCACCAGCAGGAAGCGGGCGGGCAGCGTGACGCTCCCGCGGGCACGCGACAACCGGATCAGCCCCTCCTCCAGGGGCTGGCGCAACGAGTCGAGCACGGAGGCGGGGAACTCGCCCAACTCGTCGAGGAACAGCACGCCGGTATGCGCCAGGGAGATCTCGCCGGGCCGCATGAACGCCGACCCGCCCCCGATGAGCGCAACCGACGACGCGCCGTGGTGCGGCGCCCGGAACGGCGGTCGGTCGACGAGCCCGGCCGCGGGCAGCGGCACGCCGGCGGCAGAGTGCACCTGCGTGACGCCCAGGGCGTCGTCGGCGTCGAGCGGCGGCAGCAGCCCCGGGAGGCGCCGGGCGAGCATCGTCTTGCCTGCGCCGGGTGGGCCCCACAGCAGGAGGTGATGGCCGCCTGCCGCGCTCACCTCGACGGCTGTGCGGCCCACCGGTTGGCCCCGCACGTCGGCCAGATCGAGCGACGGTGCGCGTGCGTCGGTCGGAATCGGCGCGCGGACGGGCGGATCGGGCCACGGCGCATCCCCCTTCAGGCACGCGACCAGCTCGCCGATCGTCTCGGCGCACCGCACCTCGTGCCGTCCGAGCAACGCCGCCTCGTGCGCGCACGCGGCCGGCACGACGACGGTCTCGGCGTCGAGCGCGGCCACCATCGGCACCAGGCCCGTGACCGGCCGCAGCGACCCGTCGAGGCCGAGCTCGCCCACGAACGCCATGCCGTCGACCGCTTCGGCCCGGAGGTCGTCGCCCGCCACGAGAAAGCCGATCGCAATCGGCAGGTCGAGGCCGGGCCCCCCCTTGCGCACGCCCGACGGCGCCAGGTTGACCGTCACCTTCTTGAGCGACCACGGCAGCGAGCACGACATCAGCGCCGCCCGCACCCGGTCGCGCGCCTCCCGGCACGACGCATCCGGGAGCCCGACGACGGTGAACCCCGGCATGCCGTTGGAGACGTGCACCTCGACGGTGACGGGGCGTCCCTCGACGCCGAGCAGCGTGGCAGACGGGATCGTGGCGATCACGGCGGTCCTCCGAACGCGAACAGGTCAACGGTTCGGGAGGGCCGTGCCACCGGCCGCTTCGAGGCGAGGTGCGCACCCTACGCCGGGGGGTGTGACAACGAACCCCGCTCCGTTTGATCCGCCGAACAGGGGTCCCACAGCCCCAATGGCGCGGAACAAACGAGGGGTTAGAAGGCGCCCTCCAGCACTTCGACCTTGCCGGCCAGGACCGAGGCGACGTCGAAGCGGATGGCGACGGCGCGGACGGCGTCCTCGGCGAGCCAGCGGGCGGCGAGGTGGCGGATGCGGGTCTGCTTGGTGCGGGTGACGGCCTCCTGCGGCGCCCCGAAGGCGTCGGACGTGCGCGTCTTGACCTCGCAGAACACGAACGTGCGGCCCCGCCTCACGACCAGGTCGAGCTCGCCCTCCCTGCAACTCCAGTTCCGGACGACGACCTGGTAGCCGTGGTCGACGTACCACGCCGCCACTGCGTCCTCGCCGCTGCGTCCAAGGTCGCGCCGGGCCTGCGTCATGGTCTTACTCCGGGGTGCGGATCTCCTCGACGTTCACGTCCTTGAACGTGACCACCCGGACCGACGCGACGAACCGCGCCGGGCCCGGCCGGTAGATGTCCCACACCCAGGCGTCACGAAGCTCGAGCTCGAGGTGGCTGCGGCCGTCCTGGTCGCGCAGCTGCATGTCGACGTGGTTGGCGAGGTAGAACCGGCGTTCGGTCTCGACCACGTACGAGAACAGCGGGAGCACGTCGCGGTACTCCTTGTAGAGCTGAAGCTCCATCTCCGTCTCGTACCGCTCGAGGTCCTCGCTGCTCATTCCCCCACTCTACGGGTCAATGTGAGGTCTCACAGGAACGACGGGCGGGTCACCGGCCAGACCTTCACGAAGGCCCGCCCGACGACCGACGATTCCTTGATCGGCCCGAACACCCGGCTGTCGGCCGAGTTGGACCGGTTGTCGCCCATCACCCACAGGTGGCCGGGCGGCACCATCACCGGGCCGAAGGGCTCCGTCACGGTGCCCGAGGGCAGGTAGGGCTCGATCAGCTGCCGGCCGTTGACGTAGACGTGCCCGTCCTTGCCCTCGACCGTCTCCCCGGGCAGCCCGATCACCCGTTTGACGAACTCGTCGGTCGACGGCGCCCCGACGCCGATGGCCTCGAGGACCGTCTTCACGGCGCGCGCCGGCAGCGCCCGCTCGGGCTGCGGGGCCGGGTTGGGTGCGTCGAAGACGACGACGTCGCCCCGCCGGGGATCGTGGAAGTCGTAGGCGAGCTTGGAGACCACGATCCGGTCGCCCACCTGCAACTGGGGCAGCATCGACCCGGAGGGGATGTAGAAGGCCTGGGCGACGAAGGTCTTGATGACGAGGGCGATGACCAGCGCCGTGACAACGAGGAAGGCGAGCTCGCGGAGGAACCCTCCGCTACGGGGCTGGTGGTCGGTGCGCTCGCGCTCGCCGGTCAGCGGGCCGACCGCTTCTCCTTGATCTTCGCGGCGCGGCCGACGCGGTCGCGCAGGTAGTAGAGCTTGGCCCGCCGCACCGCGCCGCGCGTGAGCACCTCGATGCGGCCGATGATCGGCGAGTGGACGGGGAACGTGCGCTCGACCCCCACCCCGAAGCTCACCTTGCGCACCGTGAAGGTCTCCCGCACGCCCGAGCCCTGCCGGCGGATCACCACGCCCTGGAACACCTGGATGCGTTCGCGGTTGCCCTCGACCACACGCACGTGCACCTTGACGGTGTCGCCGGGCGCGAAGTCGGGCACGTCGGTCCGCAGGGCGCTTCTGTCTACGAGATCGGTGGGGTTCATGGCGCGGCAGGCTCCTCGCGGGTCAGCGGGGAGGTTTCAGGATAGCCGAACTCGGCGAGCAGCTTTCGCTCCTCGTCGGTGACGCCGCCACGGGCGGCGATGAGGTCGGGGCGCACCGCCAGCGTCCGCGCCAGGGCCTGGGCCCGGCGCCACCGGGCGATGCGGCCGTGATCTCCCGACCGCAACACGTCCGGCACCGACCAGCCCCGGAACTCCGCCGGTCGCGTGTAGTGCGGGTATTCGAGCAGGCCGCTTTCGCCGGCGAAGGACTCGTCCTCGACCGACGCCTCGTTGCCCATGACGCCTGGCACCAGCCGCGTAACGGCCTCCACGACGACGAAGGCCGCCGCCTCGCCTCCGGCCAGGACGTAGTCGCCGATGGACAGCTCACCGTCGACGAGGTGCTCGCGTACCCGCTCGTCCACGCCCTCGTAGCGGCCGCACAGCAGGCTGAACCCGGGCCGGCCCCCCAGCTCCGCCGCCACCGCCTGGTCGAACCGACGGCCCCCCGGGCTCAGCAGGTACAGCGGCCGGGGCGGGTCGACCGCCTCCACCGCGCGGAAGATCGGATCGGGCGCCAGCACCATGCCCGCCCCGCCGCCGAAGGGCGTGTCGTCGACCGACCGGTGGCGGTCGGTGGTGTGGTGGCGCAGGTCGTGCACGACCACCCGCACGATCCCCCGCTCACGGGCCTTGCCGAGCAGGCCCCCGGCCAGCGCGGGCTCGAGGATCTGCGGCAGGACGGTGAAGACGTGGATCTCCATGGCCAGCCCCCTAGTCGAGCAGGCCCCGTGGCGGGTCGATCACCACCCGGCCCGGCTCGTGCGAGACGACGAAGGTCAACGGCACCAGGCGCTCGCCGTCGAGCACGAGCAGGTCCGAGGCGGGGTTGGCCTCGACGGCTTCGACGACGCCGCGCCGCACGCCCCCGGCATCCACCACCTCGGCCCCGATCAGCTCGTGCACCCACAGCTCGCCCTCGAGGTCATCGCCTTCGAAGGGCGGCGCCCGCAGGACCCGGTGGCGCAGCGACTCGGCGGCAGTGCGATCGTCGACGCCGCGGAACGTCACGAGCCAGCGGTCCTGGTGCGGGCGGCCGGAAACCACCTCGAGCGGGCCGTCGTCGGACTCCAGCACCGAGCCCGGGGCGAAGCGGGCCTCGGGGTGGTTGGTCACGAGCCGGACGACAACCTCGCCGCGCAGCCCGTGCGGTTTGACGATCTCGCCGACTTCGAGGAGGCGCGTCAATCGGCCGGGTCAGTCGGCGATGTCGACGGTGGCCTCGACGCCCTCCCGGGCGCCGGCGGCCCGGACCACGGTTCGGATCGCCTGGGCCACGCGACCGCGGCGGCCGATGATGCGGCCCATGTCGCCGGGGGCGACGTGCAGGCGCAACGTCAGGCCGCGGCGGCCCTCCTCCATCTCGACGACCACCGACTCGGGGTCGTCGACGATCGACTTGGCCAGGTACTCCAGCACCGCACGCGACAGCCCGCCCTCGAT
>JBOGIC010000805.1:0-3943 GCA_050744985.1 Acidimicrobiales bacterium | reverse complement strand
CAGGTGCAGCGCGCCCACGATCGAGCGGGTCACGGGGTGCGGGCCATCTGGTTCGAGGGCGGCGACCACGACCTGCACGTGCAGCAACCGGCGACCGTGGCGGTGGAGATCGCGAGAGCCGTGGGAGACGGGTTCTTCGCGTCGTAGCGTGGGCGGCGTGGCTGTGGCCGACACGCTCCCCCGGCTGCTGGTCGTCATGGGATCGGGTGAGACCAGCCCGACGATGAGCAAGGTGCACCGCGAGCTGTTTTCTCGCCTGGGCCCGCCGCCCGTTCCGGCGGTCGCGATCGATACGCCCTTCGGCTTCCAGAGCAACGCCGACGATGTCGCGACGAAGGCGGTCGATTACTTCCGGGAGAGCGTCGGTCGCGACATCGGCGTGGCCTCGTTCCGATCGGGCGAGGAGATCGGCACCGTGGCCCACGAGACGGCCATGGCGCGGGTGCGCGAGGCGCGCTGGGTCTTCTCCGGTCCGGGCAGCCCGTCCTACGCCCTCCGCCAGTGGCGGGGGTCACAGCTGCCGGCGCTGCTGGCCGACAAGCTCGAACGCGGAGGGTGCGTCGTGTTCGCCAGTGCCGCGGCGGTGACGCTCGGACCGTTCGCCCTGCCCGTCTACGAGATCTACAAGGCGGGCGAGACGCCGGCGTGGCTCGACGGCCTCGACCTCATGGCGGCCGCCGGCATCCGGGCCGCCGTGATCCCGCATTACGACAACGCCGAAGGCGGCCGCCACGACACCCGCTACTGCTACATGGGCGAGCGGCGCCTTGTGGTCCTCGAAGACCGATTGCCCGCCGACGTGTTCGTCCTGGGCGTGGACGAGCACACGGCCCTGATCCTCGACCTCGACGCCGGGACGGCGACGGTAACGGGGCTCGGCGCGGTGACCGTGCGGCGGCGCGGGGCGTCGACCCGCTTCGAGTCGGGTCGGACGATGAGCATCGGTTGCCTGACGGGCGAGTCGGCGCCGGCCGATGGGGTCGTGACGCCCGCGCCGCCCGAGCCCGTGCCCGTCGCCCGCTCGCCGTTGCGGGACGAGCTGGCGCAGCTCGACGCCGGTTTCAGCGCCGCGCTGGCGGCACGCGACGCGCCGGGCGCGGTGGGATGCGTGCTCCAGCTCGAGCAGCTCCTCGTCGACTGGTCGCGCGACACGCTGCAGTCCGACGACCTCGACCGCGGACGCGCCACGCTGCGGTCGATGATCCTCCGGCTGGGTGAGGCCGCCGACACCGGCCTGCGCGACCCCCGTGACGTCGTGCGGCCGTTCGTCGAAACGGTCCTCGACGCCCGGGCCCGAGCGCGCGAGGACCGCCGGTGGGCCGACGCCGACGCCCTGCGCGATCGGCTGCTCGACGCGGGCATCGAAGTCCGGGACACACCCGAAGGCAGCGAGTGGGACATGGGATGACGGGTATCCTCGGGTTCCCGGCCCCCATCGTCTAGCGGCCCAGGACACCGCCCTTTCAAGGCGGCGGCACGGGTTCGAATCCCGTTGGGGGCGCAGGCAGGCAGGCCGGCCGGATCGGAAGCGGGATGGCCGGGTGAGGCGTCGGAGAAGCTCGTGGGAGCTGCAGGTGTACGCCGGTCGGAACGCCGTCACTCGCCGCACGCGGCACGTGACGCGTACTGCCCAAGGAGGCAAGCGAGCCTTGGCGGCGATGGTCGCCGAGGTGGATCGAGGCGGATTGGCGGACCTCGGCAACCTTCGTGAGTTGCTCGAAGAGTGGTTCGCGCACGCGTCGCCGGGCTTCTCGCCCAAGGTGCGAAGGAGACGCGGGGCGTGCTCGACCGGAGCCTGCTGCCGTTCCTTGCCAATGTCCCGCCTGTCGAAGCTGGGCGCCGCCGACATCGACCGCTTCTACCGGCGCCTGCGGGAGAAGGGTGTCCGGACGGGTCGCCCGTTGGCGCCGGCGTCCATCCGACGGGCGCACGGGATCCTGCACCGGGCGCTGGCGCAAGGCGTGCGGTGGGGTTGGCTGAGTGTCAACCCGGCGTCATCGGCGTCGCCGCCGCGAGTGCCCACACCCGACATCAACCCGCCGGCACCCCAGGAGCTGGCGCGCCTGTTCGCCGCTGCCTCGACGACCGATGTCGACCTCGCCGACTTCGTCCTCCTGGCCGCCGCGACCGGCGCACGCCGCAGCGAGCTGATCGCGCTGCGTTGGTCCGACCTCGACCTGGAGAAAGCAACGGCCTGGATCGCCCGGGGCATCGTCGAGGGCCCCGACGGCCTTGTCGAGAAGGACACCAAGACGCATGCCGCCCGACGGGTCTCGCTCGACCCGACCACCGTCGCGGCGATGCAGGCGCATAAGGCCCGGGCCGTGGAACGGGCGCGAGTATGCGAGCACGACCTGTCGCCCAAGGCCTTCGTGTTCAGCTACGAGGTCGACGGCTCCAAGCCCTGGTATCCCGACTCGGCCAGCCGGGGCTTCGCCCGCTTGTGCCGTCAGGTGGGGCTGCGCGGTATGCGGCTGCACGATTATCCCGACCCGCGCGTTATCCCGAGTTCGGCGCGCGAACCCTTGCCGCACAACGTGATCGGGCTGCTCATGTCGGCATAACGCGGGCTGCTGTTGCCATCGTCTCCCTCCTTCGTTCGGAGAGAAGGAGGCAGGCATGGCGAGGACGACGAGCAGGGTCAGCAGGGTGCTGGTGATGGGACCGTTGTGTCCGTTCGCCGACGCATACCGGGAGATGCTGAAGGAGCGCGGCTACTCGCGGCTGTCGGCGGTGAACCTCCAGCGGCAGGTGGCGCACCTGAGCCGTTGGCTCGACGCGCAGGGCCTGGGCGTCGAGCGCCTGGACGAGGCTCGCATCGATGCCTTCCTCGCCGACCAGCGCGCCATTGGTCGCGGGGCCACGCTGTCGCGGCCCGGCCTGTCGTGCCTCTTGGATCTCTTGGTTGATCGCGGCGTCGTGGGCGTCGCGGCATCACCGGCACCGTCGCCGACCGGGGAGCTCATGGACTCCTTCCGCGGCTACCTGCTGGCCGAGCGCGGTCTGGTGCCGGGCACCGTCCGCGGCTACGTGGAGGGGGCGAGGAAGTTCGCGGTCGGGCTTGCCTGCGGGCTCTCGGAGGTGACCCCGGCGGAGGTGACCGCCGCAGTGCTCCGGGAGTCGACGGCGGCGACGGTCAGCACGACACAGAACTACGTGGCGAGCCTGCGTGCCTTCCTCCGCTTCTGCTTCCTCGAGGGCCTGATCGATCAGGACCTGTCCGACGCGGCGCTGCCGATGACCGGCCGAAGGCGCTCGTCGCTGCCGAGGGGGATCACCAAGCAGGACGCCGATGCCCTCCTCGCGTCCTGCGACCGCCGCAGCGCGATCGGTCGGCGCGACTACGCGCTGATCATCACGCTCCTGCGCCTCGGCCTGCGCCGGGGTGAGGTCGCCAGCCTGAGGCTGGACGACATCGACTGGCGGGCCGGCGAGCTGGTCGTGGTGGGCAAGGGCGGCCGGAGGGACCGCCTGCCACTGCCCACAGAAGTCGGCGAGGCCATCGCCGCCTACCTCAGGCGCGGCCGTCCCGCGAGCGACCGGCGCGAGGTGTTCCTCCGGGCGAGGGCGCCGTTCGCGCCGATGGCGTCGGGCACGGTCGCCTCGACGGTGCGGCGGGCCTGCCGCCGAGCGGGCGTGGCCGAAGTCGGTTCGCACCGGCTGCGCCACACCGTGGCCTGCGAGATGGTGGCGGCGCAGGTCCCGCTGGTGCAGATCGCGCAGGTGCTGCGCCACCGCAGCCTGCAGTCCACGGCGATCTACGCCCGGGTCGATCTCGACCGCCTCCGCCTGCTGGCCCAGCCCTGGCCGGAAGGTGGGCCCCGATGAGCACGCTGTCTGGTCATGTCGAGGACTACCTGCGGTTGCGCCGCGCTCTGGGCTACAAGCTGGAGCGGGCCGGTGTGCTCCTGCCCAAGCTGGTCGCCCACCTGGAAGCGGCTGG
>JBOGIC010000804.1:0-5233 GCA_050744985.1 Acidimicrobiales bacterium | reverse complement strand
ATCGAGGGCGGGGCGGAGACCACTCGCCCGCACGACCGCGAACGCGGCGTCGTCGTCCGGCGTGGTGTTGAAGTCGCCCATCACGATCGTCGGGTGGTCCGGCTCCACCCAGCCCGCCAGTTGGGTCAGGCTCGCCCGCCGGTTCTCGCGCAACCGCTCGTCCAGGTGCGTGTTGGCGACGTCGAGCGCGTGGAGGCGCACGACAGTTGCGACGCGCGGCGAGCGGGCGCCGGGGAGCCGGGTGCCGGGTGCATCGGGTGTCGTGCCGAACCATCGGGTGGATGCATCGAGCACACGGAAGCGTGACGACCGCACGAGGACCGGGCACCGCTCGCCGCCGCCGCGGCGGCCCCGCCCGGCGCCGACAGCCTCGTACTCGCGGAGGGAGCGCAGGAGGTATCGCAGCGCACCGGCGTACACCTCCAGGAGGCCGACGATGTCGGCGTCGAGGCGTTGCAACACCTCGGCGGTGGAGCGGCGGCGGAGGGGCCACGAGTGCCGGCCGTCGAGGGCGCGGCTGTTGCGAATGTTGAACGTGACGACGGTGAGCGTCAGCGCGGTTTCGGTCCCTTGCGCTTGGTGGTCGTGGTCGTCGCCGGCACGGTCGTGGTCGTCGCCGGCACGGTCGTGGTCGTCGTGGTCGTCGTCGGGGTCGGGCTGGTGCGGAACGGTCCTGTCACCTCGTAGGTGATCCCCGAGCCGGTCCCCGTCGGACCCCGCTGGGAGCTGAAGTACAGGCGGGTGCCTGAGGGGTCGAAGCTGGGACCGGTCAGCTCCGAGCCGCTCTGGTTCAGCACCCGGAGGAAGACCGACGTGGCGGCGTCCGGCGCGATCAGGACCAGCTCCATGTTGCCGCCGTCCTCGGCCACGAACAGGTCGCCGGACACCGAGCCGACGACGTTGTCGACACCGGTCAAGACCGGGTTGGGCGACGTGTTGTCGTCGTAGATCACTGCGATCGTCGGCGGAGAAGCGGCGACGTTCAGCTCCCACACCCGGTTGTCGCCCTTCGTCGTGAACCACACCTTCCCGTTGGCGTACCACGCCCCTTCCCCGCCGTTGAAGGCGGTGCTGCCGGCGACCTGGTAGCGGGTGGCCGTGGTCGTGCCCGAGGGGTCGGGGACGGTCGACCAGGTGACGGTCGAGCCGGAGACGGTCGCCACTTCGAGCGTCCCGGCCGACAGGTCGGGCCACGTGGCGGGCCGGAACCGGTAGAGGCGGCCGTCGGGCTGGTCCTCGGTGAGGTAGACGTGCCCGCGGACGGGGTCGACGGCCGCCGCCTCGTGGTTGAACCGGCCCAGGGCCGGCCGCGCCACGCCCGGCGCGACCCCGAGCGGGTCGCACTCCCAGACCCGTCCGTCGGCCACCTCTTCGCAGGACAACCACGTGCGCCACGGCGTCGGGCCACCCGCGCAGTTGCGGCTGGTGCCGCTCAGCACCCGGTACGCATCGACCAGCGTGCCGTCGGGCGCGAACCGCAGCGCGCCGGCGCCCCCGCACCACTTCCCACCTCGCTGTTGCAGGCATAGGCCCAGCCGCCTCCGGGCACGTCGAAGCAGGCGCCGCCATCGGGCGCGGTGTGCCAGGTGTAGGCCGTGCCTGTCACCAGCTGGCCGCTGCGGGCGACGACGCGCGACGTGAAGCCGGCGGGGAGCTGGATGCCGTTGGCGTCGGCGGTGAGCAGGGCGCCGTAGGGCCCGTCGGCGGCCCATGCCTCGCGGAACACCGATGCGCGGACAAGGGGGCCGACGGCCACGGCGGCCGCCCCGAACAGACCCAGACGGAGGAAGCTGCGACGGTCCATGGTGACGCTCCATCAAACGTGCGGGGGGACGACCTCGGAGGGTACCGACCGGTCCCCGCCTACGCGCGGGGCTGGGTGGCCACGAGGTCGTGGGTCGCGGCCCAGGCACCGAGGTCGCGCCTTTGGATGGCGGCCGCCATCAGCTCGGGGAACAGGTCGGGCGTACACGCGAAGGCGGGCACGCCGAGCTGCGCGAGGGTCTCGGCGTTGTCGTGGTCGTAGGCGGGCGCCCCTTCGTCGCTCAGAGCGAGGAGCGCCACGAGCTGCACACCGGAGTCGACGATGGCGGCCACGCGCTTGAACAGCTCCTCCTCCACGCCCCCCTCGAGGAGGTCGCTGATGAGGACGAGGATCGTGTCGCCCGGGCGGGTGATCACCGACTGGCAGTAGCCGAGCGCGCCGCCGATGTCGGTGCCGCCGCCGAGCTGTACGCCGAACAGCACGTCGACGGGGTCGGACATCTCCTCCGTCAGGTCGACGACCGACGTGTCGAACACGATCAGGCGCGTGCGCACGGCGCGCAGCGAGGCCATGACCGCGCCGAAGACGCTGGCGTAGACCACCGAACTGGCCATCGAGCCGCTCTGGTCGATGCACAGCACGACCTCCCGCAGCACCTGCTGGGACCGCCGCCCGAAGCCGACCAGCCGTTCGGGGATGACGGTGCGGTACTCCGGCTGGTACCGGGACAGGTTGGCGGCGATCGTGCGGTTCCAGTCGATGTCGTGCGGGCGCGGCCGGCGGACCCGGGCGGCGCGGTTGAGCGCGCCGGTGACCGCCTGGCGCGTCGGCGCCGCCAACCGTTTCTCGAGGTCGTCGACGACCGTGCGCACGACGGCGCGGGCCGTGTCGCGTGACTGCTCGGGGATGGCGCGCCCGAGGCCGATCAGGGTGGCGACGAGGGACACGTCGGGCTGGACGGTGGCGAGCATCTCCGGCTCGAGCAGGAGCTGGCGCAGGCCCAGGCGGTCCATCGCGTCGCGCTGCATGACCTGCACGACGCGGCTGGGGAAGTAGGTGCGGATGTCGCCGAGCCAGCGGGCCACGCGGGGTGCGCTGCCCCCCAGCCCGGCGCTGCGCGTCGAGTCGTACAAGGCGTCCAGCACCTCGTCGCGCCGAAGGTCCCCACCGGCCAGGGTCTCGCCGATCCCTTCGCCCGCCCCGGTGCCGTCCGCGTCCGGATCGGGGGCGCCGAGCACGAGGCGCCAGCGGCGCAGCCGCTCGCTCACGGGCCCGCGCCACCGAGGATCTGCCGCAGCACCGGCGGCGCCCGGCGGGCTCGTTCCTCGTCGACGGCGTCGTCCCCCGAGGATCCGCCGGGCACGGAGCCCGTGCCGTCGAGGCGGCGCAGCCTGTCCCCGATCATCCGCCGCTCGGGCCGGCTGAAGTGGCTGAACGTCCGGCGTAGCAGCGGCAGGAGGTCGTCGAACAACGCGACCCCGACCGCGCTGATCCACTCGTCGATGACGGCCAGGAGAACGTCGTCGTGCAGGAGCAGCGCGGCGTCGCCGGCGAGGAAGCCGTCGAGCCAGGCGGCGCCGCCCACTGCGTCGGCGCCGGGCGACAGGTTCCGGGACAGCCGCCGGCCCGCTTCCTCACGGTCGATCCGCGCCGCGTCGAGGAGCAGCCGGACGGCCCGCCCAGCGATGCTGCCGTGCACGCCCCGCTGGTCGGCGACGCCGGCCAGGGCGCCGTACCACGCGTTGCGCAGCGGCGCCTCGTCGATGACCGCGAGCCCTCGCTGCACCGAGTCGATCAGCGACCGCATGGTCGCCGCCGCTTCGTCGTCGCGGCTGCTGCACGCCGGACCCAAGCCGATCGTCACGCGGACCGCCACGCTGCGCAGCACGTCCCGGACCGCCGCCGTGTCCACCCGGCGGACGTTGCCATACCGCGACACCCGGGCGAGCGGTTCCACGGCCGCCATCAGCACCTGGGTGTCGTGCTGGCGGGCGCTGCGCTCCTCGAGGGCCCGCATCGTCGTCGACAGCGCCGCCGGCAGGTCGGCCAGCAGCGCCTGCTCGACGAGCGTCGTCAGGCCGGCGATGTCGGCGCCCTCCGCTCGCTGGGTCACGGTCGTGGCCGCCGCCTCCTCGATGGTGGTGCCGGCGCCCGACGCGTCGATGAGCGCCAGCGCCAGTTCGGGGCGCCACTCCAGCGACCACGCTTCCTTGAACGTGCCGCGAGTGCGGCCCGGGTCGACGGGCTCACCCCAGTCCACGCCCAGCAGCCGCAGGCGGTGCAGCAACCGGCTTCGATCGAGGTGGCTCTCGGTCCGGAGGTCGAGCGTGACCGTCTGTGCCGAGGCCGACGGCTTGAGGCGCAGCCGTCGCTGCTGGCGCTCGAGGTCCTGGGCGAGCGGCACCATCGGCGTCTCGGGCGGGACCGTGCCCAGGCTCTCGCCGACGTACAGCCGCTCGGAGATGAGGCGCATGGGGACGGTGGAGCCGCCGCACAGCACGGCCTCGGTCGCGTCGCTCAGCTCGGCCAGCCCGGCCAGCGGGCGCTCGCGCAGCGTCGCCAGCGCCTCGGCGAGGCGGACGGCGTCGATCACCGACGCCGCCGAGGCGTCAAGGCGCTCGTCCCGCAGCAGTCCGGCCGTGCGGACGAGCCATCGCGTCGAGATGTCGCCGGACGCGGTGAACAGGTGCTCGTACCACCCGGGCGAGGTGACGCCGGCGCCGTAGCCGCTGCGGAACGACAGACGCCCGTTGGTCCATGGCACCCACGTGGCGGTGACCTTCAGCTTGGGTAGTCCCTTGAGGAGGGCGTCGTCGTGGGCGGCGGAGGGAAACGCCGCCGGGTCGAGGGCGGGCGCGTGCCAGGCGCCGCACACGTACACGACGCGCCCGTGCCGGCGCATGGCCGCCCGCAGGGCGCGCCGCATGGCCGCCTCCCGCACCTCGTTGCGCCCCTCGCTCGGAGCGTCCTCCCGAAGGGCGGCCATGGCGTCGGCCACGGCGGCGAATGCGTCGAGGCCGTTGTGGCGGTGCTCGACGGCGTCCTCCCACCAGCGCTCGGGATCGTCGAACCCGGCGGCGGTCGCGAGCGTGGCGAGCGGGTCGGAAGGGGCGGGCACCTCGTCGCCCGGTAGGGCGAGCGCGGTGGCGGCGGGAAGGTCGGCGAACTGGACGGACCGTCCGTGCGTGAGCGCCCAGCGCAGGGCGACCCATTCCGGCGAGAAGGAGGCCACGGGGTAGAACACGGCGCGCCGCGGTTGGTCGGGCGCGTAGACGAGGCCGGCGACGGGTGGCTGCATCGTGACGGACGCGGCGAGCGCCGCCACCGCGTCGAGCTCGGGGGCGCCTTCGATGATCACCGCGTCGGGATCGAGCGACGCGAGCGCGCTCGCCACGGCACGGGCGGAACCCGGCCCGTGGTGCCGCACGCCCAACACGTGAACCTCGCTCAGCCCAGCTCCCGGCAGGC
>JBOGIC010000803.1:0-2785 GCA_050744985.1 Acidimicrobiales bacterium | reverse complement strand
GACGAGGCGGTCGACCGGGCCGCCCGCGACAGCTCGCTGTGGTCGACCTACGCCGAGGAGATCGACCGCGAGTCGGCACGCGAGCTACTGGCCGGCCGCCTGGCCGAGGCGGCCGCCGTCGCCGCCGAGGAGCCGCCGGACGCGCCGCCCCCACCCCCGCCGGAGCAGCCCAAGGGCAAGAAGAAAGGCGGCAACGCCGTCGTCGGCTACCTCAAGTCGCGCGAAGGTCGCTCGATGGTGAACACCGTCGCCCGCGGCGTCTTCGGCCTGCTTAAAAAGCGCTGACACCCCATCGTTCTTGTAAGCCTGAACCCACGATTCGGTGGTTCAGGCTTACGAGAACAGCTCGAGGAGGCGGTCGGCGGGGCGGGCGATGACGGCGCGGTCGCCGTGAATGACGATCGGGCGCTGGATGAGGATGGGGTGGGCGACCATGGCGTCGAGGAGCTCGTCGCGGCTGGCGTGGGCCAGGCCGAGGTCCTCGTACTCCGGTTCCTTGGTGCGGATCATCGTCTGCGGGTCGTCGGTGCCCAGCTTGGCCAGCACGTCCTCGAGCTGCTCGCGGGTCGGCGCCGTCTCCAGGTAGCGGACGTAGGTGGCGTCGATCCCGCGCTCGGCGAGGATGCCTTCGGCGGTCCGGCAGTTCGAACAACTCGGGTTGAAATAGACCGACACGTCCATTGGCGCGACTGTACGGGGCATGGAGGAGCGCCTCGCACTGGTCACCGGCGCGACCGGGTTCATCGCCTCGCGCCTCGTCCCCGCCCTGGTCGAAGCGGGCTGGGAAGTCCGAGCCTGCGGCCGCCGGCCCGAGGCCCCCTGGCTCCCCGACGCCGTCGAGTACCGGTCGCTCGACCTGGTCAGCGACCCGGGCGTGGCCCCCTTGGTCGAGGGCGTCACGCACGTGTTCCACCTCGCCGGGGCGTCGAGCTCCAAGTCCTCCCAGGAGGAGATGGAGCGCGACAACGTCGTCGCCACCGAGCGGCTGTTCACGACGCTGGCGGCGACCAAGGGCCTCCAGCGGGCGCTGCACATGAGCAGCACGTCGGTGTACGGCGAGGAGGAGCAACTGCCGTCACCCGTGCCCGAAACCGTCGAGCCCCACCCCAGCCGGGGCTACGGCAAGGCCAAGTGGGAGACCGAGAAGGTCGTGCGGCACTTCGGCGACGACGGCATGCCGGTCGTCGTGCTGCGGCCCGTGTCGGTCCACGGGCCGGGCGCCATCAAGCTCGTGGCCAGCGCCATCCTCGACGCCGACATCGAGCGATCGATGGGCCGCACGACGTTCTCCGTCCCCCGCACGCCGATCGAGCAACGCCTCGTCCACATCGACGACCTGGTCGGCGCCACCCTGCACCTGGCGGCCCACCCTGACGCGCCGGGCCGGGCGTTCAACATCGTGTCGGGCGTGTACCCGTCCAGCCACGAGATCGCCGAGATCCTCGCCGACCACTTCGGCCTCCAGGTCGAGCTCGACGACGACCCGGACGGCGGACCGTCCTACGAGGAACGGCGCGACGCATGGGAGGCGATGCGGGAACAGGGCATGCGGGACGACATCCTGCTGACCAAGGAGCGGTTGCGGTTCATGCGGAAGTCGAACCGGAACAACCGGCTGAGCATCGACGCCCTCCTCGGCACCGGGTTCGAGCTGCAGCACACCGACCCCCGCCCGGCGATCGTCTCCGACGCCCGCTGGTACCAGCAGCAGGGGTGGATCCTCGGCCCCTAGCTTGCTTGACCCGGCCCGTGGGGCCGGGTTTACGGTCGGAGCCAGGTGATCGCGCGCCCCTACCTGCTTGTGCTGCTGGCCGAAGGGCCGAGCCACGGCTACCAACTGGTCGAGCGGCTGGCCGACTTCGGGGTCGACGTGGGCACGCCCGCCGGTGTCTACCGCCTCCTGCGGGAGATGGAGCGAGCGGGCCTGGTGCACTCGGTGTGGGAGCTGTCGCAGTCCCGCGGGCCGGCTCGCCGGGTCTACAGCATCGCCGCCGCGGGCCGGCGCGCCCTCGACGCCGACATGGTCGACCTGGCCGCGACCGAGCGCTCGCTGGCGACCCTGCGGACCCGATATGTCGCCCTCAACAAAAGATCAACACGACGTCAACCTTCGGCGGCGGCCAAACGATGATGCAATGTGGGCGTGGGTATCGAGGGCTCAGTGGACTTCCGCCAGGCCTTCGACGAGCTGTACCCCCAAGCTCGCCGGCTCGCCTACCGGATCCTGGGAAACCCATCAGACGCTGAAGACGCCGCCGCCGAGTCCCTCACCCGCGCCCTGACCTCCTGGAAGCGCGTCGGGCCACTGCAGTACCGCGAGGCCTGGGTGCTCCGCGTCACCGCCAACGTCGCCATCGACATGCGGCGGCGCCAACGACCCGATCCCGGCCTCGTTGGCCGCAACGCAGTGACCGGCGAGCTGGAGCCGACCGAGGATGCCGAGGACGCCGCCGCCATCCGCATGGCCCTGACCGCGGCCCTCAGCGCGCTGCCCCGCCGCCAGCGCGAGGTCATCGTGCTGCGCCACCTGGTCGGCATGCGCGAAGCCGAGGTCGCCGCCTGCCTGGGCGTGTCGGTCGGCTCGGTGAAGCGCCACGCCCACAGGGCGGTCGCCGGCCTGCGCGTCCGCCTCGGCGAGGACTGGGAAGGAGCCGCGCATGTGGCGGTCTGAGGACGAGATGTACGGGATCGTCGTGGCCCGCGCCGCCGAGCGACGGCGGCGGCGCCAGGTGGCCGGCCTGGCGTCGGGGGTCACCGCACTGCTCGCCGTCGCCCTGCTCTCGGC
>JBOGIC010000802.1:0-6531 GCA_050744985.1 Acidimicrobiales bacterium | reverse complement strand
CTGTTGACCGAACCAGAGCGCCGGGCGGCGGTGGTCTGCGTCGAGCTCGTGGCGTTTCACGAGATCTCCGACCGTATCGGCCCGGCCGCCAGCGATGCGGTGTTGGTGGAACTGGCGCGACGCTTGGTTTCGCTCCTCCGAGCGGACGACTCGGTGGCTCGTCTAGGCGCGGGCCGGTTCGGCGTCCTCATCGAGGACACCACCGTGGCGACCGTGGCCGCCCTGGCGGACCGGATACTGGACGGGTTGGCGTCGCCCTACCCCATCAATGGCCAGGAACTGCACCTCGCCGGTCGCGCCGGCGTCGCGGTCAGCGAGCCGGGCCAGGCCGCCGATGACGTCCTCCGCCGTGCGGTCGCCGCGCTCAGCGCCGCCGGAGCTGGCAAGGGCGGTCGGCGGGTCATCGACCAGCAGACGGCGGACGATCCCGTTCCGGTCCGCCCCGATGCGCTGCGCCCCTGGGCCGATGACGGCCTCGCCCATTCGGTTTTGCTGCAGGAGGCGGCTTGGGCAGCCAATCAGGCAGACAGTCTGGAGGACGCAGCCGGCGTCGTGCTACGCCAGATCTGTGCCCACCTCGACTGCATCATTGGCCACCTCTGGCGCGCACCGGGGCCTCTTCCGGGGGATCGGCCTGTCCACCTGTGGCAGATCGCCGACGGCCGAGACTATGAGGACTTCCGCCGGACGACCGAAGACCTGTCGGTAAAGATGGACGCAGGCCTGCTCGCCAACGTGGTCGCCACGGCTCGCCCGGCTTGGATCGCCGATGTCGGCGCCGACCGGGGCTTCCCCCGACGCGAAGCGGTAAAGGGAGCGGGGCTCGAATCGGCGTTCGCCTTCCCGGTGCTTGTCGGCCGGGACGTCGTCGCCGTGCTGGAGTGCTTCAGCCGGCGCCCCATGCAGCCCACCGGCGCACTGGCGGACGTGTTGTCCGGGATCGGGGTCCAGCTCGGGCGCGTGGTCGAGCGCGAGCGCTCGGCCGCTACCGTCCTGCGCCTCGAGGAGCGCCTCCACGAGTCCGAGACGCAACTCCGGGCTTCGAAAGACCTTGATGCTGACGCTCCCCGCCGACCGTGACCATGCCCGCTCTGCCCTGGGTGGCTTGCTCGAAAGGGAGGGGAGCGCGGTCCTCGAGCTGCGGATTTCCCCACCTGACTACGGCGTGCGCTGGCACGGCGCGGCTGGGTCGGTCCGCCCGCGGCGACTTGCGAGACTCAGCCCCGCAGCTTGGTCCGCGGCTGGGACGCCGAGGCGTCGTCCGCAAGTTCTACTTGGTCGCGGCTCCTTGAGCGTTGTGACAAGTCTCGCGGTGGACATAGTTTGTTGACGGTCCGCTCCCGAATCTGCACGTAAGTCCGTGACCAGCCACATTGAGCGTGGCCAGCCCCGCTGGGGGGCATCAGGCGCAGCGGGCGGTAGCCGCCGGCCATTGCGGCCCGCAGGTCATTGTTGGCGCGCGCCCCGACCTCGGGCGCACGAGACCGGTAGGCGGAGGGCCGGCTCCGCCGGCCTGGGCCCGACTCGCTCCGTACCGAGACGGCCGGGAGGGGGGCTTGGGGGGAGGGCCTGCCCTCCCCCAACTAGGCGGGTGCTGATCAATCGCGCTAACCAGCGAGACGTGACCGCAGGCCCGATCGAAGTTGATCAGCGGCGGCTAGGGCTCAGGCTCCGGCGGCGCGCCCTGCGACATCATCTCGGCCACCGCGGCGACGTTGTCGGGGTGGAAGCGACGGTGCCCGCCCAGCGTGACGATGCACGGGATCCGCCCTTCGGTTGCCCACCGGCTGACGGTCTTGGGCGACACGTGGAGCAGGCGTGCCGCCTCGGTCGAGGTCAAGTACTCCACGTCCTGAGCCATGGCGCCCTCCGGGCCGTCCAAATACTCTGCTCCGTCCACTATAGGCGATTTGTCAAATATTTGTCGGATCTTTCTACCGGGCGTCTGGTGGCGCCAGCCGTCGCGCGGGCGATTCCGCCGGCGGCAGCTACAGCAGCCGGGCGCAGACCGAGACGGAGTGGGTCTGCGGCGCGAGCGTGAGTGCAACCGCAGGGATCGGCAGGGTCGCGTGCCCGACGACGGTTCCGTTCTGATCGGTCTTGTCGAACTCGACAACCGTGTCGAGGGTGCCCGACACGCCGATCGTCGTCACATTGACCTGCGCGTTGACGTTCGCCGTGCACCCCGGTTGTGACGACGTGGTGATCGTCGGCGGCGTGATGCCGGATGTGTTGAGCGTGGCGCGCACGTGCAGGTTCGCCACTCCCTGAACCGTCTGGCACGTCGTGTCGATGCACACCTGCGCCCCGCCGACGGGCCCTGGGACGGTCTGGTCAAGAATCGTGAGGGATGCCGCGTCGACGGGAGACGCGACACCGAGCACGACCGCCGCTGCGGTGACGGCAACCAGTAGACGGCAGGCAGCGACGAACCGTGCACGAGCCATGAGAACCCCTGGAGATCCGGACTTCGGTGACGCTCCGCAGGCCCATCGGCCGGGCGGCGCCCCCGCAGCCTAAGGAGGTCGGTCATATCGGTCAAGATAGCTGTACTAGATTTTTCAGTCTTTCTGGGCAGAACGAAAAAGACGAGCAAATCGGAAAGAACTCCCATCTTCCGGACATCCGAACGCACAGATGCGCTGTGCGCGTCGCTCAGGCAGCAGGGATCGCCTCGCAGAGGCGGCGGACAAGGGGGCATGGGGATGAAGAAGAGCATCCGGCGTGGGGCGTTCGTCGCGCTCACGGTTCTGGTGTTGATCGCGGGATGGGCGGGGACGGGGCGCGCCGGACCGGTTTCGCTGACGATCACCGAGCCCGGCATCGCACTGTTCGAGGGGCGCCACATCAACCTGGCCGAAGGTTGGGGCGAGGCGCGGGCCTGCATGGTCTGGACGTCCATCGGCGTCGTCGAGTGCTTCAGGACCGAGCAGCAGATGGTGGCGAGGGAGACACAGCTCCTGAACCTGCAGGGGCTGTCCGGCGGTGCTCCGGCCCTCACGCAACAACAAGATCAGCAGAAGGGGCTCCGACCGGCTTCGACGGCGACGGCCAGCGCGTCCGGCGGGTACGGCTGCTCGTCTCCGCTGCGTCTCTACGAGCACAGCGACTTCTACGGGCGGCAACTGGCGTTCTGGGATGCCGGCTACTGGCAGAACCTCACGGACTGGGGCTTCAACGACGTCCTTTCCTCCTTCAAGACCGGTGGCTGCGGCTCGTACATGGCCGAGCACATCTGGGGCGGCGGCGAGTGGTACTACGGCGCCGCGGGCGCGTACCGCGCGTCGAGCTACGTCGGCTGGTACTGGAACGATCGGATCTCGTCCATCTACAGCTACTGACGGTGTCTTCCTGGCAGCCTGGCTGGCTCCGGCGTACCGTCGGAGCCAGCGGCTTGGACCTCGCGGACATGCCGGTTCGATGCCCCATCTGAGGCGGCGACAGGGCAAGGAGGCACCGGATCCCCCAACTTCCCCCGGGCGGCAATAAGCGACGCAGGTCGTGGGATCAGAGCAGCCCCGGCTCGGCTGGTGCTGAACTGGATCGGGAGGGCCGCTTCCGCTCCGTCTATCGCCAGCACGCCCGAGCCGTCCTCGCCTACGCGCTCCGTCGGTGCCCCTCCGACGCGGACGCGCAGGACGTCGTCGCGGAGACCTTCACGGTCGCGTGGCGCCGGTTCGATGACGTCCCTGAAGGTGAGGGCACGGTCTTGTGGCTCTACGCCGTAGCTCGGCGCGTCCTGGCGAACCAGCGGCGCAGTCAGCGCCGCCGTGAACAGCTGACGATGCGTCTCCGCCTGCTCGACGCACCCTTGCGTTTCGACGAGCCGGACCTGAGCGACGACGTTCGCGCCGTGCAGGCCGCCCTGGCCGTGCTGGGCCCGAAAGATCGCGAGATCCTGTTGCTCGCCGCATGGGAACGGCTGTCGCACGCGGAGATCGGCCGGATTCTCGGCTGCTCCGAGAACGCGTCAGCGGTCCGCCTCCATCGTGCCCGCCAACGACTCAATCGGATATTCGTGAAAGAAGCGGTCCCGGTTCGGACAGAGACAGCACCGAACGGGCATGCCAAACGGACGAAGAGGCAACGTGGCCAATCGAGCTGATCCGTTCACGGTTCTCCAAGTTGCAAACCCGGTGCGAGAAGAGCAACTGACGGAAGTGTGGACATCATCGGTCTTGGACGAGACGCTCGAGAGGGTGTTGTCGTCGACGCCCCAGGCGAGGTGGCGCGGGACGCGTCATGGGCTTGCGCCTCGTCGTGCGGTTCCGCAACGCCGAGTCATCGCGGCCGTGTCCGCCGTGGCGGTGTTGAGCCTGGCGTGGACGGTCTACGTCATCACCCGCCCGCCGGCGACCTCTCTCACCGTCGGGTGCTACGCCGCCGCGGATCTCCAGAGCTGGACCGAGGTCGTGAGGAACGACGGGAGGGCGCCGGCGGAGATCTGCGAGGAGCTCTGGAGCCGCGGCGTGTTCGGCCCCGGCCCGACGCCGACGTTGCAGTCGTGCGCCCTCAGCACGGGGGTCGTAGGTGTGTTCCCGGTCACCGCCGGCGATACCTGCGCCCGCCTGGGGGCCGTGCCGTTACCGGCTTCTCCGCCGTCTGTCGCACCGGAACAAGATCCGATCGCCCTACGGGATGCCCTCACCGAGGCGTTCCATGGCGAGTCCTGCATCGACGAGCCGCGAGCGGTGCAGATCGTCAAGGAGGAACTGGCGGACCGAGGGCTCTTCGGATGGACGGTCAGTGTGGCTGGGACGTTCACTGGCCAGCGACCCTGCGCGAGCCTCGGGTTCGACCTGGCCCTCAAGCAGGTGCTCTTGATCCCCGTGCCGAGGACGTGATGAGTTCTCGGCCGTTGGTCGCCGCCGCCGCCCGCCACCCCTTTCCGGAGCTGCCTGAGCCCGTAAGCGGCAGGCGGCGGCGGTGAAATGTGACAGCCGTCGTGCCGCCGTTTCCTGCATTGTACTGCCGAACCGCTCGCCGTCGGCCGCCGAATCGCCATTGGGACACGCTGGACCAGCGGTGACCAGATCGGCGGTTTGAGCACGCTCGAGTCCTAGCCACATCGTTACGCCGTGATCATCAGCAGCAGCCGGAGGGGTTATGCCGAATGAATGGGTAGTCCTGCTCGAAGTGGCGCAGCCCACGAACGCAGCGGCAATTGAACGACAACGAATCAACGACGTCCTCCTCGCGATGGCGGATGCCTCTCCGGCGGCGCTGGTCGCCCCCGACCGGTGTGCCCTCCAGCTGCACGTTGCCGCCGAGGGGCCGGCGGAGGCGCTACTGGTCGCGCTCGCCCGTTGGCGCGATACCTCCGGGCGCTTTTGCCTCCCAGCCTGGGAGCTGGCGCGCGCCGAGGTGATGTCGCGTGCGGAGCTCGACCGTGAGTGCGACATCACCGGGGTAACTCCGGTCCCGGTGTTGACGAGCGAGGACCGGGACGCGGAGATGCTGCTCGAGGTGGCCTTCCGCGATCCGCTGACGGGCGTGGCCACGCAGGCGTTGTTCTCCGATTGCGTCGAGCGAGCACTGGCCCAGGGCCCGGTCGTCGGCCGCTTCCACGCGTTGCTCCTCGTCGAGCTCGACAGCATGGGGGCGACGATGTCCGTACCGCATCCCCCGACGACCGACCAACTCCTGGCCGCGGCGGCACCTCAGCTCGTGGCGACCGTCCGTGAGGCCGACGTGACCGCTCGGCTAATGGGTGACCAGTTCGGCGTCCTGTTGCGGAACGTGACACCTGTGGCCGCGGACGCGGTGGCGGCAAGGATCGTGGAGCGCGTCCGCGTGCCCGTGTCATCCTCGGAGCCCGATCTCACGACGGGCACGACCGTCGGGGTGGCACTGAGCCATCCGCACCAGACGAGGACCGAGCTCGTTCAGGAGGCAGCCGCTGCACTGCTCATCGCCAAGTGGAACGGCGGCAGCTGCTCGGTGAGCTTCTCCCCCGCGACGCTGGTTTCCGTGCTGGCGGACGTGGGCTTGGCGCACGTCGTGAGGCCTCCGCAGACTCCCGCCTGAGGAGCGTGCTCACACAGCACGCTCCTGAGGTCTCAATCGCCCCCGACGGCGGAAAGTCCCGGTGGCCCAGCTCAGACCGGGTGATGACGGCGTACGAGCTGCAGCAGATGGTGTCGGCCGGCTGCGCGCTCGGATCCCACAGCGTGAGCACCGTTCACTGGTCGGGCTCGATGCCGCGACGCTGCGCCGCGAATTGCTTGATTCCGGTAGCGCGCTCGAGGACATGTGCCAGGTCCACGTCCCGTACTTTGCGTACCCGTTCGGCCACCACGACTCACGTGTGCGCGACTCGGTCGTCGACGCCGGCTACGCCGCCGCGTTCACCTTCGTGAATGGCCGGCTCACGCCCGATCTCGATGTGACGCGGCTACCCCGGATGACCATGCACAACGGCCTTCGCCGCCTGCGACTGGCTCTCCAGCTCGCTCGGCCGCCGTCGAATTGGCCGAATACACAGGATGACATGGTCGGAGACCGGTCCTGAGCAAATCCGGAAGGTTCAGA
>JBOGIC010000801.1:0-2729 GCA_050744985.1 Acidimicrobiales bacterium | reverse complement strand
GCGCTGCTATTGCGGCTGACCCCCCTCGCCGACGCGCGATACTCGTCGGCTACGCCCGGGTAGCTCAGTCGGTAGAGCAGCTCACTCGTAATGAGCAGGTCGTCGGTTCGAGTCCGACCTCGGGCTCCAAGTGGCTCTGACCAGCAGTTATACCGTTTGAGCACCTCAAAGTAGTAATCGCACAGCGCTCGACGACCTACTCATTCGGTGGTACGTTTCGACGCCGTGAGCGTTGACTCGCGACGTGCCGCCCCCCGAATCGGGGACCTCGCGGGCTCGTTCGAGCTCGCTCTCCACGCCCGCAACCGGTCGCCCCGGACGATCAAGGGGTACCTCGAAGCCGTCGCCTTGTTCGAGGCGTTCGTCGTCGACCGAGGCATGCCGACGACGGTCTCGGCGATCACGCGTGAACACGTCGAGGCGTTCATCGCGACCCAACTCACTTGCTGGACGCCGTCGACGGCCGCCACGCGCTACCGCCAGCTGCAGCAGTTCTTCCGCTGGCTGGTGGAGGACGGCGAGATCGCCAAGTCGCCAATGGCGAACATGAGGCCTCCGGCGGTGCCGGAGGAGCCAGTGCCGGTCGTCGGCGACGACGACCTCCGCCGGCTCTTGGCGGTATGTGACGGCCGGGGGTTCACCGAGCGTCGCGACGCGGCGATCCTTCGTCTGTTCTTCGATGCCGGTCTGCGCCTCGCCGAGATGGCCGGCCTGCGAGTCAGTGATCTCGACCTGAAGGCCCGCTCGGTCGAGGTGCTTGGCAAAGGCAGCCGCCGGCGCACCGTCGTGTTCGGCACGAAGACAGCGATGGCACTCGATCGGTACCTCCGTGCGCGTCACGGCCATCTGCTCGCCGGCGAGACATGCCTGTGGCTCGGTCGCCAGGGCCCGCTCAGCAGCAACGGCATCGCGCAACTGCTGCGCCGGCGCTGCGGCCAGGCGGGCTTGCCCGACCTGCACCCGCACCAGCTCCGCCACACCTTCGCCCATGCCTGGCTCGAGGCCGGCGGCAACGAGGGCGATCTCATGCGACTCGCCGGGTGGCGGTCGCGGGAGATGCTCGCGCGCTACGGCGCGGCGCTCGCCGACGAGCGGGCTCGCGATGCGGCACGGCGGCTCTCGCCAGGGGACCGGCTCTAAGGCCGAGCGTCGCCTCGTCCTCGGGCTCGCCGAGCCCGAGCCGACCAAACGGCGAGTGCAGTGAAGTAGGCCCTCCTGGCGGCGTCCGCACGCCGCCGCCGCTCGTCCTTCGGCAGGGATCCGTCGGGATCGACTTCCCGCTCGAACTTGGCGAGGAAGGCCGCACGAGCGCTCCTGGTCGTGTCGCGAGAGTCGTGGAGCGCGTGCATGCGATAGGCGGCGATCCGAGCCTGAACGCTCCGCTGCTGACGCTCCACGAACCCACCGTGACGAACCCCTGTTGCCGCGAGTGTTGCCAGCCACGCCTCGGAACTGAACGGGAATTTGTCGCGCGCGGCCCCTCCAGCACACCAGTAGTAGGGCAAGAGGGATGAACACGATTTCAAGCCGGCGGCTTGAGGAGGCAGCGGCGATGGCCTGGATGCGGATGATGGGGACCGACTCGGTGGCCTACCACCGGGCGACGGTCATCGACCGCGCCGACGACCACCCGGGCCAGGCCCTCGCCTACTACGCCTCCCGGGGCGAGACGCCGCTGGTCTGGGGCGGATCGGGGGCGGCGGCCCTCGGCCTGGTGGGCACCGTCGGCGACGACCAGTACGAGGCGATCTACGGTCCGGGCGGAGCCAAGGACCCGACAACCGGTGTGGTGCTCACCCGTACCCGCCGCCCCGGCATGGAGTTGGTGATCGCCGCCCACAAGTCGGTGGCCGAGCTCGGGGTCATCGGCCGCGCCGAGGACATGCACCTGATCCTCGACGCCGAGCGCGACGCCACCTTGGCCTATCTCGACGGCCTCACCCGCCTGCGCGGCGGGCGCCGCGGCACCGCCGCGGTGGCCACGCCGACCGAGGGCCTGGTCTACGCAGTGACCCGCCACGCCACGTCCCGCGCCGGCGACCCCGCACCCCATGACCACGTGCTCATCGCCAACCTCGTGCGCATGCGCGACGAGCGCGGCGGCGCCAAGGCGGCCGACACGTCGCTGTGGCGCGAGCACCTCCACGCCGCCACGATGCACGGGCGCATGGCGTCGGCCCGGGTGGCGGTCGAGTTGGGCTACGGCATCGTGCGCGACGACGGTCCCTCGGGGCGCCTGGGCCACTGGGCCATCGCCGGCGTCGCCGAGGAGGCGATCGCGGTGCACTCCAAGCGGGCGGCGGATATCTCCGCCGAGGCCGAGCGGCAGGGCCGCGACACCTACCGGGCCCGGAACGTCATCGCCCGCGACACCCGGTCCCGGAAGCGCCACGAGCCCATCGGCGACCTCCTGGCGCGCTGGGAGGCGGAGCTGCGCTCGGTCGGTCTGCCCCCCGCCGAGCTGGCGCGCTCGATCGACGAGGCCCGGGGCCAGACGCGGCCCCGCGTCGAGGCGAAGGACATCGTCGCGATGGCGTTGGCGCCCGACGGGCCGCTGGCGGCCCGCAAGGTCTTCTCCCGCCGCCACGTGGTGGTGGCCGTGGCGCCGGCGCTGTTCGGTCGCGACCCCGCCGAGTTGGCCGAGGTGGTGAAGGCGACCCTGACGCACCCCGAGAGCGTGCCCCTGTTGGCGACGCCGATGGCCCGGGAGCGGGTGTACGCCACGGCCA
>JBOGIC010000800.1:0-7540 GCA_050744985.1 Acidimicrobiales bacterium | reverse complement strand
CCGTGGTGTTCGACCAGGGCCTGTGGGTCGGCGACCCTGGCCAGAAGACGCTCCCGGCGGCGGGGACCTACACCCTGACCGTCGACACCCCCACCACCTCGCCGGCCACCGGCACCTACAGCTTCCGGATTACGAACGTGGTCTGAGAACCCGTGCCCGACGATTGGGTCAGGCTTTCTCCGAACCCTGAACTGTCCCAGACACGGATCGGCCGGCTTACGGGATTTAACGTTGGGCCGGACTCCCCGCGCAGCTGACCGACAACCGTCGTCGAGCTGTGCCGCAAGTGGATCGGCTAACGGGCGGTGCCCGCAAGGGGAACGGCGAGCGGGGCGCGCGCAGCGCGTCCCGAGGGTCCCCGAAGGGGAACCCTTACCGAAACCTCATGTGCGGGCGCGGCGCGATCCGTTCCACGGAGCCCTGACCTTGCGCGGCCCTGCGGCAAGCCATCCCAACGCCGCAGCGTGTGTTGTGCCCGCCAGCGCCTGGCTCCTCTGCGCGAGAGGCGAACGTCTCTACCGGGGCAGCATGGTGGTCGCCTCGGTCGCCTCGGTCGCCGTGTTGTCGGCATCGCCGGCGTCGTGGTCCGTTTGGCGTGCACGGTGGCGGTGCTGCTGATCGTCTCGTCCCGCGACGGGCTGATGACAACGGTCATCGCCGCGCTCTCGCCCGGGCGAGTGCGCCTAGCTAGCCCAGAACAGACGACGCGGGTTCTCGGGCTCTCAGGGCTGGCATCCGGCGGTGTCCCGAGCAGCGGCCTGCGGATACCGTCGGACCGTCCTGAGACGAATGGAGGCGGCCAATCATGAGGCGAGTGGCCCTGTTCGGGATTTTCACCCTTTTGGGCGCATTGGCTGCAACCACCGCAGCGCCGATGACCGCCCAAACCCCGCCCCCGATCCTGACGCTTACGCCGAGCTCCGGTCCGCCGGGCGCAAGCTTCACGGTTTCCGGCCGCTGCCCAACCGGAGGCGGCACGGTTCTGACCCAGTTGACGCGCGATGGCGCGGATGTGGGCGAGGGGTCGGGTGCTGGCGCGATTGACACCGACGGCTCGTTCTCCGTGGCCCAACGGATTCCGTCGATCCGCACCCCTGGCGCTACTCCGGGGGAGGGCGAGTTCTACCAACCGGGTGCGCAGTATGCCGTCACCGCCCAATGCCCCAATGGATTCGAGTTCCCGGCGCAGCCCTTCGACGTCGTCGCGCCGCGGCCCGTGACTTTGACGGGATGAAACGCGGACGCAAACTCCGGATCGCCCAAGAGGAACATGCCCTGTCTGCTCCCACGTTTGTGGCTCACGCGCCCTAGCTAGGGAGGAGGAGACTCCGCTGTCGCTCCGTCCGGCATGTCCAGACGGTCCCGGTTGACGATCCGCGTGCGGGTCGCGGATTGAATCTGGATCCGCGTCAGGCGGCTGTCCGCCGCGGGGTGTTCCCACGGCGACGGTTTGCTCGCTCGAGCCCACTGAGGGAGGTCGGCGATGACCCTTCGATCCCAGCCTCCGCACTCGGGCGACAGTGGTTGCGCGGTCCCATGCCGATGTCGGCGCTCGCGAGCGGATCTTCACGGCGGAGAGCCGCGGCGGGTGCTCAGCGCGTGCTGTAGGAGCGTCGCGTGGGAGCGTTCAGGCCACGGTGGTGATGATCCCGCCGCGGCTGATCTTGCGTACCCGGTGGTTTCCGGAGTCGCTCAGGTAGAGATCGCCGTTCCGATCGACGGAAAGCGCGACGGGTTCGCTCAGGCGGGCGGAGCTCGCGGGCCCCCCGTCGCCGGACAAGCCCGACGAGTCCTCCGGATCGCCGGCGAACAGGCTGATCGTCCCGGCCGCCACCCGCCGCACCTGATCGCTGGTGGCGATGAAGACGCTTCCGTCCTCACCGGTGGCGACCGCCACGGGCGTGGTCACGCCCGCCTCCACGGCCGGACCGCCGTCGCCCGATGCCTTCGGGCTCCCGGTGCCCGCCACGGTGGTGATCTTGCCGTCGGCCACCTTGCGCACCCGGTTGTTGCCGGCGTCCGCGATGTAGATGTCGCCGTCGCCGGCGACGGCGAGGCCCCTCACGTCGTCGAGCTTGGCCGAGGTGGCCGGTCCACCGTCGCCGGCATAGCCGGTGCTGGCCGACCCGGTCACGGCCACGAGCGAGCCGTCCGGGATGATGCGAAGCACCTCCCGGTCGGTGGCCACCACGAGGCTGTTGTCCGGGGCCGCGACCATGGCCCTCACCAATAGGCGGGCGACCCCGGGCGAGCGCACCTGCACGCTGGTGATGATGCCGTCCGGCGACACCTTGCGGATGCCGCCGTGGCCTTCGGAGGCGTCCTCGGCGATGTAGAGGTTGCCACTGCCATCGACGGCGAGCGCGCCGGGTGTGTCCAGCGTCGCCGAGGTCGCCGGCCCGCCGTCACCGGCGGACCCCGTCTCCCCGGTGCCCGCCACAGTGGTAATCGTGCCGTCAGGCTTGATTCTCTTGACAACGTCCTCCTGAGCGTCGGCGACGTAGAGGCTGCCGCCGGCGTCCAGGGCGACGCCCGCGGGCCTACCAAACTGGGCCGGTCCACGTGGAGTCGGTATGGACGGCTCCCGTTTCCCACCGCTCGCCACCGCGGCGGTGACCACCGCCACCAGGGCCAGCGCCATGGCGGCGGCTACCGCTCCCTGCCACGACCGGAGGCGCCACACGCGGCCCTTCCCGACATGAGCGGCAGGGACCGAGGGCCTCGGAGGCGCCGTGGCGCTCGCGGAACCCGATCTGGGCGGGCTGGCGCCCACCAGGCCTTCCAGTCGTTCCGCGAGAACGTTGACGTCGTATTTCCAGCGCAAGTCGCTGAGCGGTAGGGCGTTGCGGTGGGTGAGCGCCTCGATCTGGGTCGGCAGCTGGGAGGCCCCCGGCAATACGGCGTCCTCGACCAACACCGGAATGACCGTCTTCGACGCCTGGAGTGCAGCCGACAGCTCTTGTCGTACGAGGTCCTCGGGGTCGTCAAGGCGCCGCTGACCGCTGGCGTCGCGGACATCGAGCCACTGGTTGCCGATGACCACCAGCACCGCGTCACACGATTCGATGAGCCGGGCGATCATCTCCCGGTAGTCGGCGCCGGGCTGGATATCGTCGAGATCCCGAAAGACACGATCGCTGCCGAACCGGTCGATCAGGTCGTCATAAAGGCGTCCCGCCGACCCCCGGCTGTCGTCACGCCGGTAGCTGATGAATATGCCGCTCACGCTCTCCCCTCGACGTCAGAGCGTCGGTACCGCAGGTTTGATACGGCGCCTGCCCAGTCCCGCGTACCCATGTCCACTCGCCGACCGGCGGAACGCTCTCGACAGGGAGATCCCGGCCTCGATGGGTGAGCGCGGTTTCACCCTGACGAACGACGCTCGGAATGCCCTTCGGACATGATCGAGGAATGTTCGAACGCCATCGTTGACCGTCGGCGCGCCGCACGCGCGCTCGCCGACACCGACGGGAGTCGGTCCGTGGTGGGTGGCGTTCCCCGTTCACAGACAGCTCTCGTCACGACGGTCTGGCTGTGCCGCGATGAGACCATCGCTGATGAGGTCTTGGAGGGCGAGCAAAACGCGGCGGTGGCCGATGTGAGGTCCTCGGACGGCGTGGAAACGGGCGATGACGTCGGACGCCGTCCGCGGCGTCCGGCAGATGGCGACCAGCTGCTCAAGGTCGCGCACCGGTAGTCGCGCGCGCCGCCCGCGTGCCACTCCGCCCGAGCCGGGTGACAGGACCCGGCTCGGATGCAAGGTGATGTGCTCGTGGCGGCGTTGCCAGAACGGGGATCGGGGCCACCGCTGCTCCGCGACGTAGTACGCGGCCCGGACGTCGAGGTAGTCCTCGTACTGCTGGGCCGCCTGGCAGCTGTAGCGCTCGAGCCTCTCGGCGCTCGCGTCACGGGTTTCCCCGATCGCCGACGAGGCCTGCAGGGCCGATCGCAGCGCCTTGCCGATGCCCTGCGACGAGAGTGGGTCGAATGTGCCGGCAGCGTCGCCCACCGCCACCCAGGAGTCGCCCGAGACCGCTTCGAGCCGCTGCGAATGCGCGGCCGCAATCGACGGCCGAGTAACACGCGCAGCGGTCCGGAGCCGAGCATGGGTATGACGCGCAGCCTCCAGCAAAGAGAGCCAGCCCGGGGTCGACCGGGCACCGAGGCCTCGGACGATGTCGGCATCGCTGAAGAACGCCGCCACCATCCGGGAGCCAGGTACCCGCGCCGAGTACCACCACCCGTGCTCGCACGCCTCGACCAGCGTGGTGGTGTCGGCCGGCGCCTCGCCGGGCCGAAAGTCGACGAACGCCGTCGCCGCCACGAGGTCGTCGTACCTGACGCGTTCAACGCCCTGGCGCGCCGCGAGGATGGCGCGCCGCCCGGACGCGTCGACGACGAACCGGCAGTCAACGGGCATGCGGCCACCACGGCGCGATTGGAGCCACAGTCGCCAGTGCCCGCCGGTTCTCTCTGCCGCGACAAGCCGCGTGCCCAGGTGCACGGCGGATCCGCGCTGAGCAGCTTCCCATGCCAGCCGCGCGTCGAACCGGCGACGGTCGAGGTGCCACCCCCTGCCCTGAGGATGAAAGATGAACTCGTTGTCGTGGATCTCGTTGCTCCCCCAGACGGCACACGAGCCGTACGCGGCCACGGCGACACTCCCATCCAGGACGTGTCCGGCACCGAGCTCGTCGAGGACCGGCAGGGCCGTCGGAGGCAGGGTCTCGCCGATGCGGGGGGACGTGTAGTCCGATGACTCGACCAGAGCCACCGACAGCTTCGGGTTCATCCGCGCCAGGGCCAGCACCGTGGCAGAGCCTGCGGGCCCTCCGCCGAGGACGACCACGTCGTACCGGCAGAGGGTCCCTGTTCCGCTCATGTTGGCGGCGGCTGCGGCGGGGCGGGCAAACCCTCGGAGTAGATCGGCACGCCCGGGAACTTGTCAGCATAGGGGTTGGCGACAACGCATCCGAGACGCCGCCACGCATCGACCATCATCAGGTCACCGGCGTAGGTCTGAGGGATCCCCGTCGCCCAATCGGCCTGGGTGTAGCTCCCCGGGTTCGTCGGGTCGCTCTCGGCGTGCTTCAGCCGGTAGACCTGCATCGGGCGGTGCATGGGCCACCACAAGGTGATGTTCAGCTTGCGGTTCGCGGGAGCGACGGCTGGGTCACCGCCCGTGTCGTAGAGGACGTTCCAGCTCTCGTAGGTGACGTCGATCTCCTGCGACGAGCACTCGTTGTAGTCCGCCTGCCACGGCAACGCGGAGCGCTTGGTGAGATCACCGGGCTCGAGACCGGTCTCGAGATCGTCGGTCAAGCTGAGGGCGGGCGGGAAGAACTCTCCGCGGCCTGACGCTCGACCGGACCCGGCGTCGGGCAGGAGGTCGGGGTTGGAGCGGAGCCGGAACCCGGATGCATAGATGCTCGGGTTGCGCACGATCCAGCCGACCTCGCCGCCCGGACAGAAGGAGCCTCCGAGCACGTTGCCCAGGACGCCACGGTCGAGGTCGATGCCGCGGCCGGCCGGGGGGTCCGGGAAGTTCTCGGACTCCTCGTTGACGAACTTGCCGACAGCCCACTGGTGCAACAGGAACAGCTGGGTGGGCGTGAGGGTGAGGAACTTCGACGGCAGCTCGTTGGTGATCGGGTTGTCGCCGACCAGCAGCGGCATCAGCGGCTTGCCGTAGATGCGGTCGCTCACATGCGCCGACGTGTTGGCGAACGCGTTGGGGCTGCCGTGCGGGCGGAGCGCCTCGTAGACGTACCGCCGCATCTCGCCGTAGGGGTCCTGCCCGCCGGCCGGAGGCTGCGAGATCTTCGTCTGCTCGAAGTCGCCGCCGGGCCCGATCTCGTGGGCGTCGTGCGAGATGGCCAGGTAGTTCGTCACCCACTGAGCGTTGTAGGGACGGAGCAGGATGGGCCAGATGTCGCGGTAGAACCACGGGCGGTACTCGAGGTTCCACGTCTTCGGCGCGGCACTCCAGCCCGCCAGGACGTCGGGATCCGCGGCGTCGACCTCAACGGGCTTCGTGAAGTCCGTCCCGTAGAGCGCCGGGTTGAACGCGAAGTGGCGAACCGAGAGGTCGTAGACGAGGTCGTCGAGGGTCACCATGTTGACGAGTTGGGGCGCATACGACGGCGATCCCACGAGCGCCCATGCCGGCACGTCCACCTGGACGAATCGGTTCTCTTTGTCCAGTGAGTCGTGGTATTCGAGGATGGCGCTGACCGGGCCGTCCGACACGTCGTCGAACCACCCGTCGTTGTTGGCGTAGCTCGTGATCTTGGGCTCGCCGAAGCCCGTGCCCTCGCCGGTGAGAAACGAGCCGGAACAGCCGTGGCCGCCCAGGAGAACGAGTCGCCAACGGCTGTCGGTCTTGAGCCCCCCGAGGGTGTCGATGGGGAATGGGCGAAGCGCCGGGGGGAACGTCTGCGACTGCCCCGGATTTGATCCGCGTGCGAACTCGGCGGAGCGCCGGTCGACGCAGTCGACGCTCTGCACACCGGGGTCGATAATGAGGCTCTCGCGTCCCTCGGTGATCGAGGCGTTGCGGAGCGGATGGTCGGGCGCGTAGCCGTGTTCGCCGTCCAGCTCGTGGAAGGCGTACCAGCTCGCCTTCTTGTTGGCGAGGTAGGCGCTCCAGTGGATGTTGACGAGGGGGCCCGAGCTGTCGACACCCTGCACCTCGTCACCCTGCACCAGGGGGCGGCCCTCCGGGCTGGTCTCGTCGTACACGAACACTTGGAACCGGGCGGCCTGCCGCAGGATTCGCCCCTCGTCGTCCTTGAACCGCGTCGTGCTGACCTCGCGGCCGTCCGGCCCCAGCACCGCGTCGCCAGAACCGTCGCAGGCAATGGGCGCCGCCCCGGTCGACTCGGGCGCGAGGTAGAACTCATCCGGGCTGTTGCCGACGCGTGCGACCCCTATGGCGGGATGGATCTTGTAGGTGGGCGTCACCCTTCTCCCCTCAGTCCTCGAACGCGATCGAGACGGCGTCCATGCGCAGCTGAGCGGGGGTCCCGTCGAGCGACAGGACCACCAGGTTCACCTGGAGGTCGGTCGCCCCCTGCGCGGTCAGTGTCGCCACGGTGTCGGTGACGTCGAAGCGCACGTTCCACGGTTCGTTGTGGTGCGGAGGCCTCTTGTCGAATGGGCGCCGCGGGAGGGGCCGGGGCTCGCAGTGCCCGGGACCGCCGATGCACGGGCCGTGCCCGAACAACGCGAAGTAGCCGGCGTAGTGGGGGTTGCCGTCGATGGCCGTGCTCGTATCCGCGTGGGGCAGATTCAGGAACACCCGCACGATGAAGGATTGCTCCGGTTGGCGGACGGAGTGCAGTCGTACCACCGCCCGGCGGTGATTGCCCAGCACTCGGGCGGGGACCCCCGCCTCCGCAGACCGGAACCGCGTGATGTCGGTCGAGGGCGAGGTCGGGAACACATAGCTGTCGGCGGCGTAGTCGTAGCCGAGCTCGCTGATGTGCAGGGAGTCCTTGACCGTGGAATCGACGCCCGGCAACACATCCGACAGATCGGG
>JBOGIC010000799.1:0-4615 GCA_050744985.1 Acidimicrobiales bacterium | reverse complement strand
GCTTCGAGCCGGCGGGCATGACCGACGACCCCGACATCCGCTTCGCCAGCTCGCTCGTCGACTACATCTTCCGCCGGCTGGCGGTCGAGTACCTGCCGCCCGACGAGCGGGCCGAGATGGGCATCCTGACGATCGACGAGCGCATGCAGCCGACCCTGCCCGGCGTCGAGGAGTACACGACGCCGAGCTCGACCGGCAGCGACATCGTGCCCGACCCGGCCCCGGTCCGGGCCCCCGCCCCGCAGGCCCTGGCTCCGGCCCCGGTCACGGCGGCGGCGCCCAAGCCCGCCGCCTCCGACGCCCCGTACTGCTACCAGTGCGGCATGGTCATGCAGCGCGCAGGCGCGTGCTTCGTATGTTCGAGCTGCGGCACCACAAGCGGCTGCTCATAGTGTTCGATCAACCCGGGATGATCCCAGTGATCAAGCGGTTAGCAAACCCACCGATCCAGCTCACATGAGCCCAGTCAATCAAGCTCGGATGAAGGCGGCGTCGGGTGGCGGGACCACCGGGAAGAGGCGCCTTCACGAGTGACACCCGGCCGTCCGTTCCAGATCCTCTCCCTCGACGGAGGCTGCTACCGCGGCTTGTTCTCGGCCGCGCTCCTAGCCGCATTCGAGGAGGATCTCGGACAGCCAGTGGTCGAGCACTTCGACCTCGTGACCGGGACATCGACGGGCGGGATCATCGCCATCCCCCTGGGCGCGGGACGGAGCCCTCGGGAGGTCATCGAGTTCTACGAGTCCCATGGATCGCGGATCTTCGCCCGGTCGTGGTTCCGACGCTTCAAGCACCCGGTCTGTGCCAAGTATCCGTCGGCTCCGCTGCGCATGGCATTGAACGGCGTGTTCGGCGACCTGACGATGGCCGACAGCCGCACCCGGCACAACGGGCCGCGCCCTACAAGGGCGTCATCCGAAGCCATTCCTTTCGTGGTCGTACCCGGCGCTGGCGCGTGCACGACGGCTAGGACCCCCACGGCCCGAGCGGTCGCTGTCGCCAGCAGGCGGACCATAACCAGGGGGTACGACATCAATGCTGTTGGCGCGGAAGGGAACCGGCCAATCGGTCTGCCCGAATCCGGCATGGCGGTTCCCGTGATCCCCGAGCCCCCGGCCCGAGTTTGTGTCACACCCTCTGGCCATACTGGATGGCAGTGGCGGGAGATGGCACGGATGTGAACGGATCTGGCGTCGTGTACGACGCTGCGGCTGCGGGCCGCGCATCCTCGTCCGAAGGGTTCGTGATCGACGACGAAGCCAACCGCCGGCGGGTCAGGGCCCTAGCGGCGACGGTTCCGATCGAGGACCTCGACCGCGCCAAGAACAGCTTCGGGGGGTCGTTCTGGGGCGACTACGACCTCCGGACCCTGGCGATCGCGGCCATCGACTGGATTGCTCTCGCCCTCGGGGTCTCTTCCGGGGCGGCGCCGGCGGACGCGGTCAAGTTCCTGGCCGCCCAGGCCGAGCGCCAGCAGCCCGGCCGCGAGCCGACCGAGCACCACCAGGTGGCGACCCGCGTGCTCGACAAGCTCATCGGCGCAGGCGAGGTCGTGAGCCGCTACGTCGACCACTCCACTGCCTCGCCGGTGATGCGCGACTACACGTTCCGCCTTGTCTACGAGCAGCTCTCGGGGTCCGGGGCCGTCCACCTCCGGGTCTCAGAGCAGGCCATCAACGTGCTCGTGGAAGCCCTTGACATGGACATCGCCGACGCCCAGGAGGCGCAGGAGGCGTGGATGCGCCGCCTCGTCGAGCGAGGCATGCTCGGCAAGGCAGGCTCGGCCGCGAGGCAGAGCCGCCTACGGTCGATCCAGTTCCTGGAACGGGTCCAGTCCATCGTCCGGGACACGACGGCCGACATCGCTGCCCACGACTGGAGCGGAACCGTCGCGGACTTCCTGGTCGAATGCCTCGAGCATGTGGCCGAGCGGCTCCGGGCCGAGCGCGAACTGCGGGAGCTGGTGGCCGAGCGCCGCGACGGGATCACCGACGGGCGGGCGCGTGCGGAGGCGAACGACCTGCTGGAGGTGTTGGCCGACTGCCAGGTCCGCCACAGCGATCTGCACACCTTCCTCATCACCGCCCGCCAGCGCTTCCGGGACGCCCAGGACGCTGCCTTCGCCTCCGCTCCGGGCGCGGATGTGCGCTACGACTTCGAAGCGGACCTGCTCCGGCCGCTGCTGCACGCCCGCGTCGGCGTGGCCGGCACCTGGGCCGAGGCCGTCTTCCTCCGCTTCCTCGCACCGCCGCGGCCGGTCGCGCCGTCGCTGGCGGTGATCGTCGACGAGGCGTGCGAGGCTCCGGCCGAGCGGCCTGCCGACGATCCCGAGGAGCCGGCGATCTTCGAGGAGCCGGCGCCGCCGTGGTGGGAGCCGGTGTGGGACAGCGCCGCAGCCGTGCTCGACGAGGTCGACCACCCCGTCGCTCTCGCAGAGCTTCTCGGCCGGGCAGAGGAGATGGCCGCCGCCCGGGGCGTCGACCCCCTGCTCGTGGCCGCCGCCGTCACGCACCGGGCGTACGAGCTACTTGGCGCGCCAGCAGACACGGGGCTGCTCGCCGTGCCCACCGGCGGGCGCTTGGACAACGAGGTCGTGGTTGGGCCCGACCTGGCGGTCGCGCGTCTTGAGCGTGCACGTCGTGCTCCAGGGGGGACGCTGCTGTGACGGGGGATACGGCCGCCGCGGCCCGCCTGGTGTCCTTCGCCGCTACGCCCCGGGCGCTGCCGGCGCGCGACCCGGCGTACGCCGAGCTGGTGGTTCGCTACCTGGCGGAGCCCGCATTTGCCGAAGTCGTCCAGGACGTTGCCGCCGGCCTCGGGCTGGAGGTGCGTGTCGACCAGGTCGCGGGCGTGCTGGCGTACTCCGACTCGGACGGGCCCTTCCGCCGGCGCTTGGCGGACATCGTGACGGTGCAACCGGGCCGCAACGCCAACGAAACCCGTGTGCTCTTCGCGCTGGTGGTCTTGGCCGTAGCCCGCACGGCTTTCCCTCAGGCGGCCCACCTGTCGGACACGGTGCGGGTCGCCAGGGTTGACGCTGACACGGTGATGTCGTATGTCGACCGCCTTGTCGAAGAGATTGGCGCCGGCGTCGAGGACGCCGAGGCCGACCGGGAGGAGGCCGAAGAGGGGTGGCGGGCCTGGTCTCACCTTCGGGTGGCCCGCGCCGCCATGGCTCGGTTCTCCTCGCGGGAGAAGGCAGGTCTGATCCGGCGGGTGTGTGGGTTCCTGGAGGACGAGGGCCACCTGCGCCCGAGCGAAGACGGCGGCGGCCAGTGGTGGCGCACCACACACCGGTTCCGCTTCGCCGTGCATACGCTCGTCACGGACTCCCAAGTCGTTCCCGCCCTCCGGGCGCTCGTCGCGGCCGACGTCCTGCCGTCGGGCGACGGCGAGCCCGCGGAGTTGCCGTGAAGCGCCGCTACGCCACTGCTCTGGCCCTGGACGGGCCTCCGCCCGTCAGCCTGGGCCTGCGCCGGTTCCTATTGCGCAGCGTCGGGCCGCCGGCGGCCCGCTTTCATCCCCTCGATCTCGACCTCGTGTGCGAGGACGACTCCGTGGCCCGGCGGGCGCTGTGCTTGCTCACCAACACCGGCGGCAAGTCCACGCTCCTCAAACTCTTGTCCGCAGTCGTCAACCCCGGAACCGCCGGGCTCATCGGCAAGGGTGAAGTCGCGGACATGGTGCTCGCCACCGACACCTCCCATTGCGTGCTGGAGTGGCAGCAGGCGGACGGGACCCGTTACGTCACCGGGTGGACAGCGCAGTGGGACGGCCTCCAGAAGCCGCCGTCGGGAATCAAGGGCCTGCGCCAGTGCTGGTACTTCTTCCGCTCCAATGGCATAAGCGTGGACGACCTCCCCTTCGAGCACGAAGGCAGGCGCGTGCGCTGGGAGGAGTACCGCCGTCAGCTCCGAGCGCTGTTCGCCGAGCACCCCACTGGCGCTGGCTACATCGCCGACACGCAGGTCGACTGGGCGCGCACCCTCATCGAGCGGACCCGGATCGACGCCGAACTGTTCCGCTACCAGGCGACCATGAACGCCGCCGAGTCCGGGGCCGCGGCGCTGGTCACCAGGCTCAAGACCCCCGAGGCGTTCGTGGGGTTCTTCGTCTCGGCCTTCGACGACGACACACTGACCGCCACCCTGTTCCGGGAGGTCGCTGCCTACACCGCCCAGGCCGTCAACCGGTCGTCGATGGAGGTCCACGCCTCGCTGTGCGGCGAGCTGGTCGAGGCCCTGAGCGGCTTCGCTGCCTCGGACGCCAACTACGAGGCAGCGGTGGCGATGGAGATCGGCGACGTACAGCTCCGGCGCGAACTGGCCGGCCGGGTACGGGCTCGGGCGGAAGCCGAGGCGGTGCGCGAGCGCGAGACCGGGCAGATCTTGGCGGCTGAAAATGATCGGCTGGTCGCCGCCAACCGGGCCATCGACGGCGACGAGAGCCGCCGCAAGCAGTACCTCTTCCTGGAAGCGGGGATGCGTACGGAGACCGCTCGGCAGGCGGAGGCCGCCGCCATCGAGGCGGAGCGGGAGGCGGACCGCCAACGGCTCGGCTGGGCCGCCCTCCCTGCTGTCGTCGCCCACGACGCCACCACCACCCGCCTACGCGA
>JBOGIC010000798.1:0-4334 GCA_050744985.1 Acidimicrobiales bacterium | reverse complement strand
CCGTACGGCCTCGGCCGGCGCGGCGCACAGGAGCGGGCGGTCACCGAGGCCAAGGTCCTGAGCCGACAGGGTGAGCGTGGGGAGGTCGGCGGCACGGCGGGGCGCGGCGGCGGCCACGCCGCTCTTGGCCGCGGCGGTCACGTGCGGGACGGCCGACGCCGACATGAGGCCGCGGCCGATGAACCCGTTGCGGATCGCCCGCCTGTACTTCCCGGCGAACAGCTCCTGGTCGGCGGTCAGCACGTGCGCACCCACCTGCGACATGTACGCGGGCACGATCGGCGCCGCCTGGACGGCGGTGACCAGCAGCTTGCCGGCGTCGACAGACGCCTGATGGAGGGCGTCGGGGTCGGGCTCGCTCGACAGCACCGCGGCCATCCCGCTGAGGGTGGCGAGGAAGGCGCTCGTGAACACCCGCGAGTACGAATGCGGCTCGGAGGACAGGATGGCGGCCGAGCCGCGGATCGGGAGGCGGTCGGGCGTGTCGTAGAAGAAGCACGACACGGCGTTGCGGAGGCACCCGGGGTCGGTGGCGCAGGGAAGGCGCTGGGAGATGGCCCATCCCAACTGCTCGGCCACGCGCGACAGGCGCGAGTTCGCGTACAGCGTCCCGCCCGTCTCGGCCAGGACCGCGGCGCGCACGGTCGGCAACTGCAGGGCGGTCAGGATCGCGCTGCAATCGCCGAAGGACTCGTGCACGGCCGCCACCTCGGCGCTCATGGCGTCGAAGAGCTGGGGCCGCAACAGGTCGAGGATGGCGTGGCCACACTCGTGGGCCACGACGTCGGGGCTCTCGCCCGAGTAGACGGTCTGGCCGGCGACCGTCGCATGGAAGAAGGTCAGTGAGGCACGGTCGTAGAACGCGTTGAGGTTGTCGCCGGCATCGAGGCGGATGGTCAACCGGTCACCCCGCTGCCAGGTCGACCGCGGCGGCAGGAGCGGCAGCCAGAAGTCGATGGTGCGCACGAGGGCCTCGGCCGCCACCCACCAGCGGAACTGGACCGAGCCCGGCGGGTGCAGGCCGGCCGGCGGTATCAGCCCCTGCCAGTCGAGCTTGAACCGCGCCCGCGGCATCTGCGGCACCGGACGCTCGATGGGCACGGCGCCGGTGGACATCGGGTCGTCCTCCCACGCCCAGATGGCCGTCGCCGCCGCGGCGGTGCCTTTGGCGCGGCGCCGTGGGGTCGCCGCCTTCTTCAATGCCGCCATATCCGCTCCTCTCACCCGGGACCCGCCAAGGGTAGGTTTTCTGGGGGAGGGGTCGTGAGCGACATCTTCATCAGCTACCGGCGCGACGACGCCTCGGGCTACGCCGGCCGCCTGCACGACAGCCTCGAGGAGCACTTCGGGCCGGGGCGGCTCTTCCGCGACATCGACAGCCTGACGCCCGGCGCGGAGTACCGGTCGGTGATCGACGAGCGCCTGGAGTCCTGCCGAGCGGTGCTCGCCCTGATCGGGCCCCGGTGGCTCACCGCCGCGGACAGCATGGGCCGCCGTCGCCTCGACGACCCGAATGACGTGCTGCGTCTCGAGCTCGTCCAGGCCGTCAACCGCAGCGTGCTCGTCATCCCCGTTCTCATCGACGGCGCCGACATGCCCGCCGAGGCGGACCTGCCCCTCGGGCTGCGCCCGCTCGCCGGTCGCAACGCCATGGAGCTGACCGACTCCCACTGGGACGCCGACGTCGCCCTGCTCGCCCGCACGCTGCAATCGGCCCTCGATGAGCGGCGTACGAGCGGAGGCCCCGCCGCTCAGAAGCGGCCCGGCGTGTCGCCGTTGCTGATCGCGGTGCTCGCCTTCCTCGTCGTCGTCGCCGGCATTGTCTCGGGCGTGCTGCTGCTCCGACGAGGCGACGATCCGACCGCGACCTCGCCGACGACCTCGCCGACGACGATCACCGGTGCCGGTGTGCCGCACGTCTACAACCTGCCGCAAGCCGACGGACAGAGCCGGCTGATGACCGCCGGGTACAAGGTCGACATCATCGAGGTGTGCAGCGGTTCGGTGGGGCGTGACCGCGTCCGCCAGGTCGTCGCCCCCGAGGGGCCCAACGCAGTGCTCGACGACGCCGGCGGGGTGACCGATCAGGGCCGCCAACGCCCGGGCGGTTCGACCGTGGTGGTCAAGGTCTCCAACGGCGTCCCCTGCCTCGGCGCGGGGCCCTGAGGCGGACCTCTAGACCCCGACGACCTCGGCCACGGTGCCGAAGCCGTACCCGGCCTGGCGCAGGCTGGTGACGATCGCCGGGAGCGCGGCCGCATCCCGGGACTGGGCGCCCACGTGGAAGAGCAGGATCGCGCCCGGGGCGGCACCGTCCAAGCAGCGGGCGACGATGGCGGGCGGCGTCAGCCCCTGCCATCCGAGGGAGTCGACACTCCACAGCACGTTGTAGCGGTAGCCGAGTGCGCCCACGGCGGCGTTGACCGAGGCGTCGTAGTCGCCGTACGGGGGACGGAACCAGGGCCGGGTGGACCGACCGGTCAGGCTTTGGACGAGTTGGTCGGTGCGCTCGATCTCGTCGCGGCGGTCGGCCTCCGACAGCACCGCCGGTCGAGCGGAGATCCCCGTGAACGAACGGTGGCTCCACGTGTGGTTCATGATCTGGTGGCCGTCGGTCGCCATGCGCCGGACGAGGTCGGGGTTCTGTTCGGCCCACCGGCCCGTGATGCCGAACGTGGCGACGACGTCCGAGGCGTCGAGCTGGTCGAGGATGTCCGACGCGAACCCCACGTCGGCTCCGGCGTCGAACGTGAGCGCCACCGTGCGACGGTCGGGGTCACCGCGGCTGACCGCGGCCGCCGGCTCGGTCGAGATCGGGGTCGCCGGCATCGGGGCGGCAGTCGTCGTCGACATCGCCGTCAACGGCAGAGTCGTGGACGGCGGGGGCGCCGGCGGGCTCGGCGCCGGCTCGGTCCCGGTCGAACACCCGGCCGCCGTCAGGGCCACTGCGGCGGCGACCACCCACCGGCGCCTGTGCGACATCAGCACCGTCTGCCACACTACGGGCCGTGCGGTGCCGTGCTCGTGCGGCTGGGGTTCTCGTCGCGATCGCGGCCCTCGCGGCATGCTCCACACCGCCATCGGTGGAGCTGAGCCGTCCCCCGCCGGCGGTCGAGTCGCCGAGGGTCGAGGCCCCGCTCGTTGCCGCGGCCGCCGTTCCGTCCGCGCCGGCCGAAGAGGTCGGCGCCGTCCTGTCGCCGGCGGGCGTGGCCGTGCCGGTCCTCGGACGCGAGGGCAGCGCGTGGAAGGTCAGCACACCGTGCGGGCGCGACGCCGTGCTGACTTCGGTGCAGCCCATCCCCAAGCACCCGATCGTGATCGACCCGGGCCACGGCGGCTACGACCCGGGGGCGGTCGGCCCGAACGGCCTCACCGAGGCGCGGCTCAACCTGGCCGTGTCGCAGCACGCGCGGGCGGCGCTGGAGCGTGCCGGGTTCGCCACCGTCCTGACCCGCGACGCCGACCACGGCATGAACCTGACGAACCGGGCGAGGCTGGCGACCAACCTCCAGGCGCTCGCGTTCGTGTCGGTGCACCACAACGCCGCGGCGTGGGCGCCCAGCGGCGTGCCCGGCAGCGAGATGTACCACCAGGTCGACTCGGCCGATTCGAAGCGGCTGGCGGGCCTGATCTACGAGGAGGTCGTCGCCGCGCTCACGCCGTACGCGGGGCCGTGGGTCACGTCCGGCGCAGGCGTGACGTGGCGCACGCGGGCGAACGGGGAGGACTGGTACGCGATGGTCCGCCAGCCCAAGGGCATCGCCGCCGCGCTGGCGGAGCTGGCCTTCATTAGCAACCCGCCCGAGGCCGCCCTCGTCGTCCGGCCGGACGTGCAGCAGGCGGAGGGCGAGGCGGTCGCCCGCGGCATCCTCCGCTACCTCCGCACCCAGGACCCCGGCTCCGGCTTCACCGAGCCCTACCCCCGCCCGACTCCCCCACCCGGTCCCGGGGGAGGCCCGGCCGTGGGCTGCGTCGACCCCCCGCTTTGATCCGCGCCATTGGGGCTCACAGACCCCTCTTCTGCAGACCAAACGGGAGGGCCGTAGGCTCGGCGGCCATGGCGAACGACTTTCCGGTTCTCAAGGTGGGCAGCAAGGGCGAGGACGTCCGGACGGTGCAGCGGTTGGTCACGCACCACGGGCACCCGGCCGCCGACGACGGCCTGTTCGGCCCGATGACCGCCCAGGCCGTCAAGGACTTCCAGACGGCCAAGGGCCTCACCGTCGACGGGATCGTGGGCAACCAGACGTGGGGCGCGCTGCTCGTGGACGTCGCGCCCGGCGCGTCGGGGTCGGCGGCCAAGGCGGCGCAGGGCCAGTTGCGCACCCAGGGGT
>JBOGIC010000797.1:0-2771 GCA_050744985.1 Acidimicrobiales bacterium | reverse complement strand
CGGCAGGTGAAGGTCCGTGTGCCCGCCGGCGTCGACGACGGCCAGAAGATCCGCCTCAAGGGCCGGGGCGGGGCCGGCCGCAACGGCGGCCCCAACGGCGACCTCTATGTCGTCGTCGGCGTGACGCCCCACGACCTGTTCGGCCGCAAGGGCGTCGACCTCCAGCTGACGGTGCCGATCACCTTCGCGGAGGCGGCCCTCGGCGCCGAGATCGCGGTGCCGACCCTGGAGGAGCCGGTCACGCTCAAGGTGCCGCCCGGCACCCGGTCGGGGCGCACGTTCCGGGTGCGGGGCCGCGGCGTCAGCAACGGCAAGAAGACGGGTGACCTCCTGGTGACGGTCGAGGTCGCCGTTCCCACCCGGCTGTCGGAGGCCGAACGCGAGGCCATCCAGGCCCTGGCCAGCGCGTCGGGCGAGTCGCCACGGGCGCACCTGGGGGTGTAGCGAGATGAGCGAACGGGAACGCGGCGTCTATGTCATCTCGGTGGCGGCCGAGCTGGCGGGCATGCATCCGCAGACGTTGCGCATCTACGAGCGGCGCGGCCTGCTCGACCCGGCGCGCACCGGCGGCGGCAGCCGCCGCTACAGCGCCCGCGACATCGAGCGGCTGCGGCGAATCCACACCCTTACCGAGGCCGGCCTGAACCTGGCCGGGGTCAAGGCCGTCATGGACCTCGAGGACGAGGTGATCCGCCTGCGGGCGCAGCTCGTCGACGCCCGCCGCGAGTTGAAGGAGGCAGTCGAGCGCACGCATCGCCAGTACCGGCGCGACCTCGTACCGGTGAAGCAGGCGACGATGCCGTACCGCACCCGCCGGTAGTTATCCTCGTAGCAATGTCCGTGGGCCGACCTCGGCGTCGCGCTGGGGCGATGGTCGCGCTGGTGGCCGTGGCTGGGCTGCTCGTGCCGTTGAGCGTCGTGGCGCGCACGGTCGTCCGCGAGCCAGAGGCCGAGTCCGTCCTGGCCCGGCTCCCGCTCGCGTTCGAGGCCAACCAGGGCCAGTTCGCGCCGGACGTGCGCTTCCTGGCCCGTGCGCCCGGCCAGAACGTCGCGCTCACGGGCACCGGGCTGCAGCTCTCCTCGGGGGTGTCGCTCACCCTGCGCGGGGCGCGCCCCGACGTCGAGGTCGAGGGGCGCGACCCGCTCCCCGGGCACGTGTCCCGCATCGTCGGCGACGACCCGGCCGGGTGGACGGCGGGCGCCCCGACGTTCGGCTCGGTGGCCTACGGGCAGGTGTACCCCGGGGTCGACCTGGTCGTCCACGGCCGGGGACGGGACGTCGAGCACGATTATGTCGTCGCGGCGGGAGCTGACCCCGGCACCATCGAGTTCTCGCTGGACGGCCCGTCGGCCACGGCGTTCGGGCCACGCAGGCCGCACCTCGATGACGGCGGCGGCATCGTCGCCGGCGACACCACGCTGCGCGCCCCCGAGCTGTACCAGGACCGCAACGGCCGTCGCGTGCCCGTCGACGGCGCCTTCGAGCCCCGGGGCGAGTCGACGTTCGGCTTCACGGTCGGCCCGTACGACCCGACCGTCCCGCTGGTGATCGACCCGGTCATCGTGAGCGCGTCGTACCTCGGTGGCGGCAGCACGGATACGGCCTACGGCGTCGTGACCGATGCCGACGGCCACATGATCCTCACGGGCTACACGGAGTCGTCTGACTTCCAGACGCTCAACCCCGCCCAGCCGGGCCAGGCCGCCACCGAGGGCACCCGCACCGACATCTTCGTGTCCAAGGTGCGCAACGACGGGTCGAGCCTGTTGTGGAGCACCTACATCGGGGGCAAGGGCCGCGACGCTGCCCTGGCCATCGCCCTCGGGCCCGACGGGAGCACGTACCTGACCGGGTATACGGAGTCGAACGACTTCCCCACGACGAAGCCGATCCGCAACACCAACGCCGGCGGCAGCGACGTGTTCGTCGTGAAGCTCAACCCCGCCGGCACCGCGGTCGACTTCGCGACCTACGTCGGTGGGAGCGGCACCGACTCGGGGAACGGGATCGCCGTCGACCCGAACGGCGGCGTCTACGTGGTCGGCACGACGGGGTCGCCGAACTTCCCCACGGCCAAGGCGTTCCAGCCCGGCTTGAGCAAGGCCGACGACCAGGACGCCTTCATCTTCAAGGTCGAGAGCAGCCTGACCTCGCTGGCGTGGTCGACGTACATGGGCGGGGGAGGTGACGACCACGCGACCGACGTGGCCGTCGACCGGGAGGGCAACGTCTACCTGACCGGCGACACGAAGTCGATCAACTTCCCCGTGAGCCGGCCGTTCCAGCCGGCCCCGGGCGGGTCGGGCGCCGGCGCCGGGGGCAGCTTCGCCGACGCCTTCGTGGGCAAGATCAAGCCGGACGGGTCGGGGCTGATCTTCGGCAGCTTCATCGGCGGCTCGGACTCCGACAAGGGCAGCGGGATCGCCGTCGACGGCGAGGGCAACGTATTCGTCACCGGCAACACCGGGTCGGCGAACTTCCCAGTCGTCAGCGCCGCCCAGGCCAAGAAGGACGGCGACTTCGACGCCTTCGTCCTGAAGGTGAAGGCCGACGGCACGGCGCTGGCTTACTCCACCTACCTCGGCGGGAGTGGCTCCGACGGGGCCGAGAGCATCGTCGTCGACGGCGCGGGACGCGCCTCGCTCGTGGGCGCGACGGCGTCCACCAACTTCCCGACCGAGAAGCCGTTCCAGTCGGCGAAGGGCGGCGGGTTCGTCGACGCGTTCGTGACCAGCGTGTCGCCCGCCGGCAACTCGTTCACGTCGTCGTC
>JBOGIC010000796.1:0-2067 GCA_050744985.1 Acidimicrobiales bacterium | reverse complement strand
GTTGCGGGCCGAGGGTGTGCGCACGTGTATCGGCGGCCTGTCGCCCGCGTCGCGGCAGGCGGCGGCGCGTTGTGCCGACGGCTGGACCGGCTGGGGCATCTCGCTGAGCGACTTCGCCCGCTTCGCCGCCGAGATCCCGGACACAGTCGAGGCGACGTGGGCCGGGCAGGTGCTCGTCGGCGACACGCCCGCCGAGGCGGCGGCCAAGCTCGAACGGCACGGTGACCGGCCCGGCCTGGTGCACGGCACGGTCGACGACCTCGCCGCCCACCTGCGGGCCCTCGCCGCGGCCAGCGCCACGTGGGCCATCTGTGCGCCGATCGACATCGGGACCGACCCGGAGGCCGTCGGCCGCATTGCAAAGGCCGCCGAACTGGCCACACCCGGCCGGTAGCCTCGGGGGCATGGAGTTCCGCCGGATCAACGCCCTGCCGCCGTACGTCTTCACGATCATCGACTCGCTGAAGATGGCGGCCCGGCGCGCCGGCGACGACGTGATCGACCTCGGCTTCGGCAATCCCGACATCCCGTCGCCCGACGTGGCGGTCGAGAAGCTGGCCGAGGCGGCCCGCAACCCCCGGAACCACCGGTACTCGTCCAGCCGTGGCATCCCGAAGCTCCGCCTGGCGGCGGCGTCGCTCTACCAGCGGCGCTTCGGCGTGGAGCTCGACCCCGACACCGAGGTCATCAACACCATCGGCGCCAAGGAGGGCCTCTCGCACCTCATGTGGGTGTTGCTGGGGTCGGGCGACACCGCCCTGGTGCCCACGCCGTCGTACCCGATCCACCTGTACGCGCCGCTGTTCGCCGGCGCGGACGTGCGCCAGGTGCCGCTGGGGGAGGGCGACTTCTTCGCCAACCTCCGCGAGGCGTGGGAGAACGCCTGGCCGCATCCCCGCGTGATCCTGCTCTCGTTCCCGCACAACCCGACCACGACGTGCGTCGACCTGGCGTGGTGGGAGCGCATGGTGACCTTCGCCAAGGAGCACGGCGTGATCCTCGTGCACGACTTCGCCTACTCCGACACCGCCTTCGACGGGTACCAGCCGCCGTCGGTGCTGCAGGTGCCGGGCGCCAAGGATGTGGCCGTGGAGCTGTACACGCTCACCAAGTCGTTCTCGATGGCGGGCTGGAGGGTCGGGTTCCTGGTCGGCAACCCCGAGATCGTCCAGGCCCTGGCCAAGCTCAAGTCCTACCTCGACTACGGCACGTTCCAGCCCATCCAGATCGCCGCCATCGTCGCCATGAACGAGGCGTCGGACTACCCGAAGCAGGTCAACGAGGTCTACTGGAGCCGCCGCGATGCCCTCTGCGACGGCCTCGACCGCATCGGGTGGCACATCGAACGCCCGCAGGCGACGATGTTCGTCTGGGCGCCCATCCCCGAGCCCTACCGGGAGATGGGCTCGCTGGAGTTCGCCTCGTTTCTCGTGCGGGAGGCCAACGTCGCCGTGTCGCCGGGCGTCGGGTTCGGCCCGTCGGGCGACGGCTTCGTGCGCTTCGCCCTCATCGAGAACGAGCAGCGGATCGGCCAGGCGGTGCGCACCCTGCGCAAGGCCCTCACGAAGCTGTAGGGCGCACCGGGTGCCCGACCGGCTGATGGTCATCGTCTCCCTCGGCGGGTTCGCCCTGCAGCGCCATCTCCGCGCCGGCGCCGTCCGGTGCCGCCCCGCGATCGTGACGCTCGACGGGCCGCCGCAGGTGACTCTCGACCCCTACCCGGGCCGCCAGGGGAGGGGCATCGTGGCGGACGGTTGGGCGCGGCTGGTCGACGGCGACGGGGCCGAGGTGGCGGCGCGCCGGCTCACCGACGCCGGCCCGGCCGCGCTGCGCTGGGACGACCTTGACGTGCTGTCCTACACCGCCGCGACCGTCTGGACCTGGCTGGCGCTGCCGCTGGCGCTCGACCGCCCCGAGCTGACCGTCGTCGCGCGGGACGGGGGAGCGCTCGAGGTCCAGGTGCCGGACGGCTGGCCGGGTGCGGGGCGCCACCTGCTGCACATCGACGGGGACGGGCGCGTGTTCCGCCACGAGGAGGGCCACGTCGTCCACCACTTGAGTGGGCAC